>JAJDEV010000255.1 GCA_029259605.1 Planctomycetota bacterium
CGTCGGCGGATTCAAGGGCGCAGTGTTCTTCCCCGCGCTCCACGGCTATCGAACGGACGGCCCCGAGTTCGCCGCGACGCTCGCTGTTCTCGAACGCCACGGCGGCATCGCCGTCGTGCACTGCGGCCTGCTGCGGATCGCGCTGCGCGATCACTTCGAGTTGCCCGCGAATTACGACCTGTCGCTCGCCGATCCCCTACGGCTCACCGCCGTCGCCTCCGCCCATCGCAACACGCGCTTCGTGCTGCCGCACTTCGGCGGCGGCTTCCTGCGCGAGACGCTCCTGCTCGGCGCGCAGTGCTCCAACGTCTACGTGGACACGAGCTCGTCGAACAGCTGGATGAACGCCCAGCCACAACGCATGTCGCTCGTCGATGTCTTCGACCGCGCGCTCGCCGTGTTCGGACCCGAGCGCGTGCTGTTCGGTACCGACTCGTCCGTGTTCCCGCGCGGCTGGCGCCGTGACATCCTGCTCGAGCAGCGCGAGGCGCTCGGCGCGGTCGGTCTCTCCGCGGCCGACCGCGAGCGCATCTTCGGCGGCAACGCGGCCGAGCTGCTCGGCCTTTCGGGCTGAGCGGCGCGCGGCATGAGCGACGACGACGAAGGGGACGGCTCCCGCTGGGTCGTCGCGGTCGTCCTGGTGGGCGCGCTGCTCGCGCTCCTGACGCTCGCCGGCTGCGGCGCCTTCCTGCTGTTCGGTCGCGCGAGCGCGGCGACCACGACCCAATCCGAATAGCTCAGTTGGGAACGGGTGCGTCGACGCGCGGCGCCTGACCGCGGAGCACCGAGTTGTCCGCGAAGAGCTGCGTCTGATCAATCGCCGGCTTCTGGAGCAACGCCTCGACGTCGATCTGACCCGACTGCGCGTAGGCGTCGAGGGCGTTCTGCCACGTCGTCAGCTCGACCGTGCGCGCATCCAACCCGCGCTCGACCATCCGCTTCGCGGTCTTCGGCACGGACAGCGGATCGCTGACCCCCCAGTCGGCCGAGCTGTCGACGATCATGCGTTCGGGACCGTACTGCTCGATCAGATCGACCATCCGCTCGGAGCCCATCTTCGTGTGCGGGTAGATCGTGAACGCGGCCCACGCTCCCGCGTCGAGCGTTTCCTTCACCGTCTCCTCGGTGTTGTGATCGATCACGAGGTGCGCCATCGGCAGGCCGATCTCCTTCGCGATGTCGAGCGAACGGATGATGCCGCGCTTCTTGTCGCGGTGCGGCGAGTGGACCATCACGACCATGTCGTGGTCCTTCGCGAACGAGACTTGCTCCGAGTACGCGAACTCCTCCGCCTGCGTGATCTCGTCGAAACCGATCTCTCCGATCGCGACGACGCCCTCCTTCAGTGCGAAGCGCGGCACGAGCTCGAGCACTTCCTTGGCGAGCCCTTCGTTGTTCGCCTCCTTCGAGTTCAAACCGATCGCGCAGAAGTGCGAGATCCCGAACTGTGAGGCGCGGAAGCGTTCCCAGCCGATGAGGCTGTTGAAGTAGTCGACGAACGAGCCGACGCGGGTGCGCGGCTGGCCGAGCCAGAAGGCGGGCTCGATCACGGCGCGCACGCCGGCGGCGGCCATGTTCTCGAGGTCGTCGGTCGTACGCGAAGTGACGTGGATGTGCGGGTCGAAGAAACGCATCGGGCTCAGGCGCCCTCCTCGGGACGCAGCTTTCGAAAGACTGTCGAGGCGACGTTGCCGTCCAGCGCCTCTTGCATCGCAGCGCGGACGACGCTGTCCGCTTCGTTCTCCATGCACTCAACCAGGCGTTCGCCTTCGCCGGCCCGCGCGAGGGCGTACGCCGCCGCGCAACGCCCCATCGTGTTCGAGTTGGAGGCGTCGAGTTCCTTCAGGAGCGCCTCCGTACCGCGCGCGCCGCCGTGCTCGCCGAGGCAGAGCCAAAGCTCCGGCTGGACGTCGCGGTGCGCGCTACGGCGCTCGTCGACGAGATCGAGTGCCATGCGCGCGAGCTCGGGGCCGAGGCGCGTGTCGAGCCCAAACAACCGCCAGAGCGGAACGCCCAGGAACACCGCCTTGATCACCGCCTGGTTCCACGCGCCGTCGTCGAAGTGACGCACAGCGAAGGGCGAGTCGAGCACGACCGCCTCGAAGACCGGCGGAATGTTCGTGCGGCACCCCTCGCCGGCGCGCGCTGCGAAGCGCTCGGGCGACGGCACGAGCGGCAGCACGCGGTAGAGCGCGCGCTGCTCGCCCTCGTCCGCGAAGGCGAACAGCGATTCGACGGCGAGCACGCCTCGGTCGTCGTCGAGGTCCGATCGGGTGAGCACGAGCGCGGCGCGCAGCGCCTCGAGCAGCCCCCAGCGCTCGGGATTCCAACCCTCGAGCGTCTCGTTCGCGCGCTTCAACTCGTCCGCGCTGGGCGCGAGCGGCGTCGAGTCGCGCGCGTGGCGCGACGCCATCGCGACCAGGCCGGCGAAGCGCACGTCATCGACGCCGTCGGTGATCTCGGTGCACGCGTCGCGAAACCATTGCACGGACGGACGCGGGAGGCGCGTCTCGAGCATGCGTTTGAGCAGGAGGAAGGCGGACATGGACATTACGGTTCGGTCGAGACGCCCAGACTCAGCCCGAGCGCGAGGAAGGCCGTGCACGCCACGCGCTCGTAGTCCGAGTCGATGAAGTCGAGCGCCAGGCCTTCCTTGCGCTGCGTGCGGATCAGGTGCGGGCGCAGCCGCGCGTGCCAGGCCTCGCGCTCGGCCGGCGGCAACAGCTGGATCGCGCGCGCCGCGTAGTAGTGCCCGAAGAGGTAGAAGTAGCCCGCGTTCGCGTAATACGCCTCGTGCGGAATCGGCCGCATGCGCGCCGCGTCGAGGAAGCGGTGGTGCTCGAAGAACAGTTCGAGCCCCGCGGTGATGCGCTCCGACGTGATGCGCTTGTCCCCGCTCTCGGCCAATCCCCAGTTGCACACCTGGATGCGCGAAAGGCTGCCCTTGACCTGGTTGATGTGCTCGCCGCCGTTGATGCGCGGGAGCATCGTGAGGTCGTACGTGTACGCGCCGTTCGGGAGCGCGCAGCGACGCACGTACCGCTGCGCACGCTCGACGACGGCGCGGTCCTCGAGCCAACCGCGCTCGAGCGCGTCGTTCAGCGCCGGAAGCACGAGCGCCGTGCAGAAGCTCGTGTCCCACGTCGGTCGCTGGCTGAAGATCGGGTCGTCGTAGTACGCCCAGCCGCCGTTCGGGGACTGCAGGCGAATCAGCAGCGCGAGGTAGCGCCGCGCCGCGCCCTCGATGCGCGCGCTCCACTCCGCGCCCTGGAAGCGCTCGTCGGCCGCCGCCTCGGTCAGCGCGACGAACGCGTACAGCGCGCCCCACGCGTAGTCCGTGTCCCACGTGTTGCCGCGCTTCGGCTCGCGCGCCTCGACGAGGAAGGTCATGCCACGCTCGAGCGCGGCGCGCACTTCGGGCGTCTCGTCGGTGGCGGCCATCGCCATGCACGCGAGCGAGTCGGCGGCGAGCTTCCAGGCGTAGAAACTCTCGATCGAGAACCCGCCCTCCTGCAGCGTGTCCATCACCCCGTTGGCCCACGAGCCGTCCTCGCGTTGCTTCGCGAGCAGGTAGCGGATGGCGCGATCGCGCGACGTGCGCGCGGCGTCCGCGCCGACCACCGGCTGCGGGGCATCCGCCGCGGCGCGCGCGGAGTCTTGTGCCAGCGACGCGAACGTCGCGACGGCCATGAGGACGCCGGCGGCGATCACGCGTCCGCCCCGTCGGCCTTCTTCTTGCGCGCGTCCTCGAGCGCCTTCTCGGCCTTCGCGAGACCGAGCGCGCGCGAGAGCTCGGCCACCCGCATCGCACGCTCCGCGCTCTCGACCGCCGCGGCCGCCTCGATCCGCTTCGTCTCGATCGCGCGCGCCTTCTCGGGGAGCTCGACGTTCTGGAGTCGCTCCAGCCTGCGCTGCGCGAGCTCGAGCGCGCGCTGTGCGAACTCCATCTCACGCCGCCCGCGCGTGATGACCAGCTCCTTGGTCTTCTCCGCGAACTCCTCGTCGGCGTACATCGCCTCGAGCTCGGCGAGCTCGAGCTCGGCGTCCTTCGCGCGGCCCGCGCTGCGGTCGAGCGCGAGGCGCGCCTCGTCGAGTTTCACCTCTCGCTCGGCCGCGAAGGCCTCGGCCGAGAGCTCGACCTCCTGCGCCTCCAGCCGCGCGACTTCGAGCCGCGTGGCCGCCGCGCTCACGGCGCCCTCGGTTTCGACGCGCGCCTTCTCGAGGTCCAGCTCGGCGATGTGGATCGCGTGCTCGAGGTCGGCGGCCTCGGACGCCTCACGCTCCGCCTTGGCCTCGGGTCCCGCATCCGCGTCGGCGCGTGTGGCGGAATCGGTCGCGCAGGACACGAAGAGCAGCGCGGGGAGGGCGGCGGTCAGGAGCAGGCGCGAAGGGTGCAACATGGCGTGGTCGGGGTCGTGACGAGCGGGGCCGGAGGACGAGGGACAAGCAGCGCGGGATTCTATACGGAACGAGGCCGCACGGCGCGCCTCGGGAAACGCGCGTCGGCGGTCGGCATCGGTGGGTCCGGCCGCTACCATAGTCGCCCGAAATCCACCCCCACGTCCCAGACCATGCTCGCGCTGGGACGCAGCGCAGACTCCCGCCATGACCCACGGAACCTTTCACACGCCGGTCCCCGTCAACGAACCGGTGCGCGACTACGCCCCCGGAAGCCCCGAGCGCGACTCGATCGTCGCCGAACTGAAGGAACAGCTCGGCACCGAAGTCGAGGTGCCGCTGATCATCGGCGGCGAGGAGGTCTTCACCGGAAACACCGCCAAGATGGTCTGCCCGCACGACCACGGGCACACGCTCGGGACGTTCCACCTGGCGGGTCCCGAGGAGATCCAGCGCTCGATGGACGCCGCGACCGCCGCGCGCCACGACTGGGAGCGCCTGCCGTGGCAAGAGCGCGCCGCCGTCTTCCTGCGCGCGAGCGAGCTGCTGCGGACCACGTGGCGCGACCGCATCAACGCGTCCACGATGCTGAACCAGTCGAAGACCGTGCATCAGGCCGAGATCGATTCGGCCTGCGAGCTGATCGACTTCTTCCGCTTCAACGCGCACTACGCCGCCCAACTCTACGCCGAGCAGCCGATGTCGAGCCCCGGAGTGTGGAACCGGCTCGAGCACCGCCCGCTCGACGGCTTCGTCTTCGCGATCTCGCCTTTCAACTTCACGTCGATCGCCGGCAACCTGTCGTCGGCACCAGCGCTGATGGGCAACACGACGGTGTGGAAGCCGGCGTCGACGTCGGTGCTCTCCAACTACTACCTGATGAAGATGTTCGAGGAGGCCGGCCTCCCCGACGGCGCCATCAACTTCCTGCCCGGCGGCGGCGCCGAGGTCGGCAAGATGGTGCTCGACGACCCGCGCCTCGGCGGCGTGCACTTCACGGGATCGACCGCCGTGTTCCAGGACATCTGGAAGACGATCGGCAACAACATCTCGCGCATGAAGCAGTACCCGCGCATCGTCGGCGAGACCGGCGGCAAGGACTTCATCTTCGCGCACCCGTCGGCCGACCAGGACGCGCTCGCGGTGGCCATGCTGCGCGGCGCCTTCGAGTTCCAGGGCCAGAAGTGCTCGGCCGCGAGCCGCGCCTACATCCCGCGCAGCATGTGGGACGACGTGCGCCAGCGTTTGGCGGCGGACCTCGCCGACGTCCAGATGGGCGACGTGTGCGACTTCACGAACTTCCTCGGCGCGGTCATCGACGCCAAGTCGTTCAAGAAGCAGCGTGACGCGATCGCCGCGGCGAAGGCGAGCAGCAAGGCCGAAGTCGTGATCGGCGGCGAGTGCGATGATTCGAAGGGTTGGTTCGTCCAGCCGACCGTCATCGAGGCCAAAGACCCGAGCTACGACACGATGTGCACGGAGCTGTTCGGCCCGGTGCTCACCGTCCACGTCTACGACGACGCGCACCTCGGCGAGGCGCTCGACCAGTGCGCCAACGGTTCGGAGTACGCGCTGACCGGCGCGATTTTCGCCAACGACCGCCTCGCGATCGACGAGATGACCGACGTGCTGCGCTTCGCGGCCGGCAACTTCTACGTGAACGACAAGCCGACCGGCGCGGTCGTCGGCCAGCAGCCCTTCGGCGGTTCGCGCGCATCCGGCACGAACGACAAGGCGGGCTCGGTGCTGAACCTCACGCGCTGGGTCTCGCCGCGCACGATCAAGGAGACCTTCACGCCGGCCACCGATTGGCGCTACCCGTTCCTCGGATAGCCGCGCGCGACGCTGTGACGATCCTGACCGACGCTCCGCGGTTCGAGCTCGAACCCGACCTCCCGATCTGCCAGACGGACTTCCCGCTCGACTGGTATCAGGAGGAGTTCAAGCCGTACGCCGAGGAATACCTCGCGCTGCCGGACCGGTTGCCCGCGACCGTGTTCGCGTGGCTCGACCGCTACGTGCGTCCGGCCCAGGACCACTTCGGCGACGCGCTGCTCCTGCTCGCGCACTTCTACATGGGCGGCGAGATCGTGAAGCTCGTCGAGCGCTACGGCGGCAGCGTCGCGGACAGCTATCAGCTCGCGCTGCAGGCGCGCAACCAGCCCGAGAAGAAGGTCATCGTCGAGTCGGCCGTGCACTTCATGGCGGAAGCGATCGCGCTGCTCGCGCACGACGACCAGAACGTGTGGATCACGAACCCCAAGTCGGGCTGCACGATGGAGCTCCTGGCCAAGGACTGGATGGTCCTGCCCGTGGCCGACCAGCTGATCGAGCGCTACGGCGACGACCTCACCGTCATCGCGTACATGAACACGTCGGGGCGGTTGAAGGCGCTCGCCGGTCGCACGGGTGGCGCGGTGTGCACGAGCTCGAACGCGCACCTCGTCGTGGAGTGGGCGCGCTCGCTCGGGAAGAAGATCCTGTTCGTTCCGGATCAGCACCTCGGTCGCAACACGGCGCACCGGCTCGGCATGGATCCCGATCGGATCGCGCTCCTGCCCAGTCCCGAGCGCGGCGCGTTCCGCATCGAGGACACGGAGGGCGGGCTCGACGCGCTCGACCGCGCCGAGATGATCCTGTGGGGCTCGTCCTGCGGCGTGCACACGATCTTCACGCCCGCGATGGTGCGCCACTTCAAGGCGGACGGCTGGCGCGTGCTCATCCATCCCGAGTCGCCGCTCGAGGCCGTGCTCGAAGCCGACGGACAGGGCAGCACGAATTACCTGTGGAACGCGGTGATGACCGCGGCGCCGGGCGACAAGCTCGCGATCGGTACCGAGGGCCACTTCGTGCGCAACGCGATCGACGCGGGACGCGCGCGCGGTGTGGAGGTGCGGCACCTGGCCGACGTGCCGAACTTCGCGCAGGCGGGCTGCGGCTGCGCGACGATGAGCCGCAACGATCCGCCGCACCTGGCCGGGATGCTCGACCTGCTGCGCAAAGGCGAGGCGCCGGAGATCAACCGCGTGCTCGCGGGCGACGTGGTCGACGAGCGCACGATGGCGCGCGACCGGCTCGACACAGGCGAGCGCGCCGAGCTCGTGCGACACGCGCGCGCGTCCATGGAGCGCATGATCGCGGTCGTCGAGCGCGCCTGATCGCCGCGTTCGGCCGTAGCACCGGACGGCCGCGCGACTAGCCCGGGTGATTCATGAGCCTTCACCGAGATCGACGCAGCTGCGCGCCATGTCAACGCTTCCCTTCCTCACCGGATTCGACGACCCGTCCAGGTCGCCTCCACGCGCTTCGGTCGCGAAGCACTGATCTGACGCACATCCGCGTCGATCTCGGCAAAGCCTCATGAATCACCCGGGCTAGTCCCCCTGAGCCGCAGGGACCATGGACCACGACGATTCGCGCAGTCGCACACCGAAGCACCGCCCGCACTCGCGGCGACGTCTCGCCGCGACCGTCCTCGGGCTCGCGCTCGTCGGTGCGCTGCTCTGGTCCGTCGGATCGAGGCGCCCGCGGGACGTGCGCGGCCCGGCCACGGGCGAGTCCGCCGCCGTCCGCTCGAAGACGACACTCGACGCCCCCCGCGAAGCGTCACGCGCGGAAGCGGAGCCGCGGTCCGAAGCCGTACCGCGCGCCCCGGTCGAGCCGCTCGCGCCGTCATCGAGCGCGACGCGTTCGGTGCTCCTGCGCCTGCGGTACGTCGACGCGGAAGACGGCGTTCCGCTCGCCGACCGCGTGCTCGAGCTGCGCCGGCGCTTCGGCGCCAGCGCGCGCCCCCTCACGGCGACCACGGACGCGGGCGGCGAGGCTGAGCTCGACATCGAACCCGGCGAGTACGTCGTCCTTCAGCGTCCGACGGCGACCGGAGCGGGACGCATCGCGTACGCGATCTCGCCCGAGAGCTTCGAGGTGCCCGCCGCTTCCGGCGACGCGCCGCTGGTCGTGACGCTGCGGGGAACGCCACCGCCCGGCGTGCTCAACGTGCAAGTCGTCCGATCCGACGGCAGCACAGCGAACGAGGCGTGGGCGCTCTTCGAAGCGACGGACGGGATGCCCTTCGCCGATGCGCGCGTGCGCACCGACGACAGCGGCCGCGCGGTGATCGGCGTGTGGAGCGAAGCCGGCGCCTGGCGCGGCGTCGTGCGCGCGTGGGACAACGGCGGCGGCGTCAGCGAGTTACTCGTCCTCGACACGAGCGTGCCGCCGGGCGTCGTGCGACTCGTCCTCGACGCCCCCGCCGAGGTCGTCGCTGTCCTGCGCCAACCGGATGACCGCCCCATCGAGGGCCGTCGCGTCGTGTTGACGAGCGCAGCCACCCGTGCCCTGCACGAACGCGGCGTAACGGACGCCGCCGGCCGCGTGGTCTTCGCCGGACTCTTCCCGGGCTCCTACCGAGTCGGCGTCCCACCGTTCGGCGAGCACGTCGAGAGCTGCGAACTCACGCACGGCGACCGACGCGAGCTCGAATTCGTCGTGAACCCGGACGAGTCACCGCTCGCGGTCCGCGGCCGCGCCGTCTCGGCCACTGGCGCGGCGCTGCCCGGCGCCGTCGTGATGGTGACGGACGACGACGGGGATTCGATCCGACTCGTCACCGACGAGACGGGAACGTTCGAGTGGCGCGCCCCCGACCGCGGACCGTTGCGAATCGACCCGAACCTGTGGGGCGAAGGAGACGCGTTCGAGCCCACCGCGCTCGTCGTTCCCCACGGCACCGACGACCTGCGCTTCGAGCGCGTCCGCGCGGCGGCGACGCGCCGCTTCGACGTCGACGTGGTCGACGCGGAGACGGGCGCGGCGGTCGAGTCCTTCAGCGCGACGATCGATCGGGGCGCAGGGACCGAGGCGGGCAGCAACTCGTACGCGCCCCGCCGGACGTTCGAGCTGCGCGTCCTGCCCGAGTCGCGCTGGCGCATCGCCGCGAGTGGTTACCGGGTCGCGACGCTGGAGCTCGACGCGACGCTCGACGCCCTCGCTCCCGGCGCGCAACTGAGGGTCGAGCTGGTGCCCGGACTCGATTTCGCCTTCCGCGTGCTCGACGGCCACACGGGCGAACCGCTCGACGGGGTCGTCGCGAGTTCCCCCGAGTCGGGCGCGTTCCGATCCGACGCAAACGGCGTGGTGCACGTGCGCGCGGACGTCTGGTCCGCGCTCACGCTCTCGAAGGACGGCTACGCATCGGGCGAGTGGGATCCCGAGGACGCCGTCCTGTGGGACTCGGGCCCGGTGTGGCTCGAGCGCATCGAGCGCTAGGCGCGCGTCTCGGGCGGCCTAGCGCGAACGCCGCAGCTCGCGCAGGCTTCGCCTGCTGCGCGAGCTGCGTGGGCGCTCCGCACCGCGACGCACGCGAGCTGCGCTCGGCTGCGAGTGAGTCCATGGCCGCTACCGCGCCTGCGTGCGCCTGCGGGACTTGCAACTGAACTGACTGCATCGGTGTTGCGCCTCTCACCGCAGTTCTCGTCTCGCGCGGCAACCGAAGCCGGTTTGAGTCGGATTCCCTCGGACAACCCCAACCCAGGGCTCCGCCAAGGAAGGTGCAAACCGTGTTTCAGCCCCCGCGGGCTGTCCGTACCTCGAGTTACGAGAGGCCGAGGCGCAGAATGCGCGTCCAGCGCAGCCGTCGAGCAACACCTAGGCAGTCAGTTCAGTTCCAACCGAGCCGATGGAGCGATCTGGCACTTCCAGCGGGGACGACGTTGCAGTCCGGCGACTCGCGAGCGGCACCACCTCATGGACACGCGGCACTTGCGCGCCGCTGAGCGACAGATTCGCTTCGCTCACGTCGCTCGGCCGCGGGCGCTCCGTTTCACGCGTGAAGCTTCGCTCCACTGCACGGCGTACGCCGCTTCGCGGCGCGCCGCGCGCGCGCCCCGAGCACGCGGGGCAAGTTCCCGAACGCCTCATCGGCCGTTCCGGAAGCCGCGACGGCTGCCGTGTAAACCCCTGGTCCGTTGCGTAAGGCAGCACGCGAGCGAAGCGAGCCTGTGCTGCAGCAGCGCGAAGCGCTGCGCGTGAATCGATAGAGAACGTCAGCAACTCCCCGTGACGCCGTTTCCGCCTCGACGAGCGAAGCGAGGCGAATCGGCGAGACGAGGCGAATCGGCGAGACGAATCGAATCGGCGAGACGAATCGATTCAGCGAGACGAATCGAATCGGCGAGACGACTCGAAGACGCCGCCGCCCCCCCGCGCCTCACACCGCCCCAACCCCCTCACCCCCGCTCCACGTCCCAAACGCCCGCGCCGAAGTGATCCCACGGCAAACGCCCCTCATCACACTCCGCGTCCACAGAAAACTGAACGTCCACAAAGTAGATGATGACCGACAACTCCGCGGTCTTCAGGTTCTTGCAGCCGTGCGCCACTCCCGGCGGAATCCGCACGAGGAACGACTTGCCGTCGCCCAACACCACTCGCTGCACCACTCCCTCCGACTTCGAACCCTTCCGGACATCGCCGACGCACAACAGGATCTTGTCCGTGGGCGGGACGAACCACACGTCCGTCTGGCGCTTGTGCAAGTGGAACGCCTTGATCGCCAGCGGGTCCATCGTGCTGTAGTTCATCTGGCGGGCGGTGAAGCCCTTGACGTCCTTCAGCATGCCGTCGTCGAGGCGGCCGAGCTCGGTCATCGAGCCGCCGTCGTCGTTGAAGCGGCGCAGCTCGATGATCTCGAGGCCGTCGATCTTGGGTTGCGGCGAGTAGTCCTGCACGCCGTAGGCGGCGCTCGCGGCGTCGTTGAACTGGGTCATGGGTCGGATCGTCCTGGTCGAAGGCGGGCGGGAGAGGATCGTCGTTGGCGCGCGATCGCGCAAGGGCGCGCGCGTTATGCCGACAGGTCGAGTTCGAGGGATCCGAAGGCGGCGTCGAGCGCGGCGGCCTCCTCCGGATCGAGCACCAGGTCTCCCGCGGCGGCGTTTTCGTCGACCTGCTCCGGATTGCGCGCGCCGACGAGCGCGGCGGTGATGCCCGCGCGACCCAGGATCCACGCGACCGAGACCTGGGCGAGCGTCGCGCCGCGCTGCTCCGCGATCGGGCGCATGACGTCGTCCAGCACGCGATTGACGGCCGCGCGGTTCTGCGGCCGGAACGTCGCGCGTTTGTGGCGACCGTCGTTCTCCGGGAACGTGCGTTCCGCGGGAACCGCGCCCGCGAGCAGGCCCTGCTCGAGCGGCGAGTAGGCGAGGACGCCGATGCCGTGCTCGAACGCGTACGGCAACACGTCGGCCTCGATCTCGCGGCGCACCAAACTGTAGCGCGGTTGCGTGCTCGCGAGCGGCACGTCGCCCAGCGCGCGCTGCGCCTCACCCATCTCCCGGGCCGTGTAGTTCGACACGCCGATCGCGCGGAGCTTGCCCTCCGCGCGCAGCTCGAGCAGCGCCCCCATCGAATCCGCGACCGGCGTCGTCGGATCGCGCCGGTGGATCTGAAGCAAGTCGATGCGCTCGATGCCCAGTCGCGTGAGGCTCTCTTCGACCTCGTGACGCAGCGACTCCGGACGGCTGTTTGCGTAGACGTCGATCGGCTTGCCCGCCAGGTCGTTGCCGCGGAAGGCGAGCTGGCCGCCCTTCGCATCCCAGCGGAAGCCCGCCTTGGTGAGCACGAGCGCCTCGTCGCGCCGGCCGGCGAGCGCGGATCCGACGACGCGTTCGGAGTGGCCGAACCCGTAGATCGGGGCCGTGTCGATCGCGTTCATGCCGCGGTCGAGCGCGCGCGTGATGGCGGCCCGGGCCAGGGCGTCGTCGGAACCGCCCCACTGCCAGCCCCCGATCGCCCACGCGCCGAGCGTGATCACCGGCAGCTCGAGATCGCTCCTCCCCAGTCGTCGTCGTTCCATCCGCGGAGAATAGCACCGCCGGGGCGGGTTCGAGCGGATGGGCGCGCCCCGCGCGGACTCGCGGTGGACTCCGGCGACGCGAACGGTACCGTACGCCCGACGCGCCCATGTCCACGCCTCCCCCGTCGTCCACGCCCTCGAACCCCGAAACGCCGCGCCGTTCGTGCCCCGGCACGGCGAACCGCGGGTCGCTCGTGACGCGTTCCGTCCTGGAGGCCGAGGGGCTCGACACGATCTTCGAGAACAGCCTGCCCGCGTTCGGCGGGTCGGATCTGCGCCGCGTTTGGCAGCTGCTCGACGAGGCGATCGGGCGAGGCATCCCGATGTCGCTCGCCGTCTCCGGACCGGTGACGCTGTCGGGCCAACACCTGACCTGGCTCAACCCGCTGCTCGACACGGGCTGGTTCCTGCTCGTCTCGACCACGGACGCGGTGTGCTACCACGACGGGCACCGCGCGCTGGACGGTTCGAACGACGCGACGTTCTTCTCGCTCGATCGCCACGGCGACGACGGCGAGCTGCGCGAGGAGGGCACGATCCGCGTGACCGACGTCGGCTTCCCGGAGGCGACGCTGCTCGAGCAGGACGCGTTCCTGCGCGCCGTGCTCGCGCAGCCCGAGTTCCAGCGGCGCATGAGCGGGACCGAGTTCCGCCACCTGCTCGGCCGGCGCTTCGCCGCGCAGGAGAAGCAGAACGGCGTGCCCGAGGGCATGCTCGCGCTCGCGTGGCGCAAGGCGATCCCGATCTTCGTCGGCGCGCCGGCGGACGGCTCGGTCTTCCTCAACTCGGTGGCGCGCTGGTGCGACGAGCGCGCGTTCGGCGACGCGCACCGCTTCGACCTCGACCTGCACCGCGAGGTGTTCGAGAGCTGCGCCTTCCACCGCTTCGGCACGCGCGACACCGAGGCGGGCGCGCTCGGCACGCTGATCCTCGGCGGCGGCGTGCCCAAGAACTTCAACCTGCAGCCCGAGCCGACGCTCAGCCAGATCCTCGGCTTCGAGGACGTGCCCGGCTACCTCTACGACATCCAGATCACGACCGCGCCGCTGTCCGACGGTTCGCTGTCGTCCTGCCCGCCGGCGGAAGCCGTGACCTGGGGCAAGGTCGACAAGGACTCCTATCGCTCGACCTGCGTCAGCTTGAGCGCGGACTACTCGACCGTGATGCCGTTCCTCGCGCGCGCGCTGCTCGAGAAGCGTGCGCGCTTCGAGCGTTGGGCCGAGCGCATGGGCATGGACGCGCTGGTCGCGAAGCACCCCGCCGCGCGCGGCTACCTGCGCGACAAGGAAGGCTATCGCCTGATGGAGCGTCGCGAAGAGCTCTGCGACAAGCTCCTCGACGAGATCCGCGGACGCGCGCGAGACACATCCGACTACCCGCTCGCACCACTCGATTCGAACTCATGAACGCCGACGACCCCACGACGGACGCGCCGCAAGGCGAAGCACCGGAGCCCGAGCTCCCGCAGTACAACATCGAGCAAGCGCGCTCGTCGCGCTCACGCTGCCGGACGTGCAAGCGCAAGATCGAAAAGGACGTGATCCGCATCGGCATCCTGCTCGAGGGGCCGTACGGCACCGGGTACCTGTGGCATCACCTGAACTGCGCGGCCAAGCGTCGCGCGGACGACGTGGAAGCCGCGTACGAGGCTCAGGCCTGGACCGAGGGGCTCGAGGTCCCGTCGCTCGAATCGCTGCGCGCGCTGCGCGAGAAGGCCGAGCAGGCGAAGGCCGAACGCAAGGAGGCGCCGTACGTCGAGCGCGCGCCGAGCGGGCGCGCCAAGTGCAAGCACTGCGAAGAGCTGATCGAGAAGGACTCGTTGCGCGTCGCGCTGCTGCGCGAGGTCACGTTCGGTCAGCAAGTGCGCGGAACGCCAATCAACGTCCACCCGCGCTGCGTCGCCGCCGAGATCCGCGCCGAGGATTGCGTCACCGAGATCGACGGCTTCGACGAGGCGCTGCGCGCCAACAGCCGCGGGATGGACGACGCGGCGATCCAGGCCGCGCTCACCGAGATCGGCGACCTCGGTTAGCGCGCGCGACGGCGGAGATCGCGAGGAAGGTCATCAGGAACGCGCTCGGCGCGAGGCATCCGAACCACGGCGTACGGCCCCAGCCCTCGGCCGCGAAGAACCCGACCGTCGCGACGAGCAGCGCCGGGATCAGTGCCAGCGCAACCTGCCGACGCAGTTGCAGCGTGAGCTCGCGGACGACGGGCGCGGCCGTGGCGTCCCACTCGCCGAGCAGCCCGCGCGCGCGGTCCGCTTGCGGCTCGGGCACGGCGACGCGGACGCGGTACGTCCCCATCGCCACGAACAGCGTCAGCCACGTCGGCCGGTCGAGCTGCACGGCGTCCACCTCGGCCTCCAGCAGGCGTCGCGTCACCGCGTCGACCGCGTCGGGCGCGCCGCGGTGCACGACGGTGAGCGGGGATCCGTCCTCGGGCGCCTCGCGTTCCTCGTCGGCGCTCACGTGTTCGCCTCCACGCTCTCACGCGTCACGCGCCGACCGCGCAGGCCGTCCCAGGTGCCGCGCGCCTTGGCCAGCGCCCCGCCGCCCTCGCCGCGCAGGCCGCGGTAGAGCAAAACGAGCGGCAGCGTGAGCACGTCGAAGATCACGAACGAGCACCAGCGCGCGGGCGTTCCGTGGCGACGCAGGAACCAAACGGTGTTGACGCCCATCATGTATTTGCGGCGCGCGTTGTAGCCGCCGCCGGTGGAGTGGTGCGCGTCGTGCAGCGCGCGCGCCTCGCCCACGACGAGCACGTCGAAGCCCGCGTCGCGCGCCTTCAAGCAGAACTCGACATCCTCGTGGTAGGCGAAGTACTCGCCATCGAGCAGCCCGGCGGCCTCGAACACGCGTCGCTGCACGAGCATCGCGCAACCGGGCACGTAGTCGACGCGCACCGTGCGCTGGTACTTCGGTCCGTCGGGCCACCGATGCCCGATCATCGAGCTCAGGTTCTGCCGATAGGTCATCGTCCCGCCCGCGCACCACACCGTCGCTGGATCGCGCGCGTACACGACGCGCGGCGCGACGACGCCGATCGTGTCGGCGCCGGCGAAGGCGGCCGTGAGCGTCGGAAGGACGCCGTCGTCGAGCGTGACGTCATTGTTCACGAGCCAGACGAGTTCGGCGCCGGCGTCGAGCGCGATGCGGATGCCCTGGTTGGTCCCGTCGCCGTAGCCGACGTTGTTCGCGTTGCGCTCGAAGCGCAGCGTCGGAAACTCGGCGCGCACGCGCTCGTGCGAACCGTCGGTCGACGCGTTGTCGACGAACACGATGCGCTCGGCCGCGATCCCCTGCGTGAGCAGCGAGCGCACGCACGCGAGGTTGGCGTCGCCACCGTTCCAGTTGACGACCACCGCGTACGTCGAATCGATCACGCGTCGTCCGCCTCGGCCTCGCCGGGGACGTCGCGACCGATGACGCGCGACCGAACGCGGCCGTGGGCGAGGCGTGTCTCGATCTCGTCGTCGACCTGGACGCCGTCCGCGGACAGGAGCGCACGGCCATCGGGGCGCGTGGTCACGGAGTAGCCGCGCGCGAGGACGGCGAGCGGCGAGGTGCTCTCCAATCCGCGCGCCGCGAGCGACACGCGGTGCTGGGCCGCCTCGAGCTGCTTCGCACCGTTCGCGACGAGGCGCGCGGCGACCGTGCGCAGTCGGCCGAAGCGACGCTCGACCTGCGCCGCAGGCGACTGGCGCGTCAGCCGCGTCTCGAGCGCGACGACGTGCGCCCGCTTCGTCTCCACGCGCCGCGTCATCGCGTCGCGCAGTCGCCGCGCGCCCTCGTCGAGCTCGGCGCGGCGCCGGCCGAGGATCCACTCGGCGCTCGCGAGCGACGGACGACCGGCGAGGCGGCGCAATGCGTCGGCGCGCCGCTCGAGCTGGTTCTCGATGGCCTGGACGAGATAGTTGCGCAGGCGTTCGAGCTCGTCCACGCGCGACGCGCGGTCGGGCAGCACGGCCTGCGCCGCGTCGGTCGGCGTGTGGGCGCGATGGTCGGCGACCAGGTCGGCGAGCGTCGTGTCGCTCTCGTGACCGACGCCGCTGACAACCGGAACGCTCGCGCGCCAGATCGCCTCGGCTACCGCGCGCTCGTTGAAGGCCCAGAGGTCCTCGAGCGATCCGCCGCCGCGACAGACCACGATCACGTCGACGCCCGACGCGTCGAGGCGATCGATCGCGTCCGCGATTCCGTCCGCCGCGCCGGGTCCCTGCACTGGCGTGTGCACGAGGCGCACGGGGTACGCGGGCCAACGCAGACTGCGCGTGCGCAGGAAGTCGCGCAGCGCCGCGCCGTCGCGGCTGGTCACGACGCCGACGCAGGCGGGCATCGCGGGGAGCGGACGCTTGCGATCGAAGCGCCCCTGCGCGGCGAGCTCGCGCTTCAACTCCTCGAGCTGCAGGAGCAGCGCGCCGACGCCGAGCGGCTCGATGCGATCGACGATCAGGCTGTAGGAACCGCGCGGCGCGTAGACGTCGAGCTTGCCGTGCGCGACGACCTGCGCGCCCTCCTCGGGCTCGAAGCGCAGCGCCTGCTCGCGGCGGCTGCGCCAGACGACACACGAAAGGCGCGCGCCCGCGTCCTTCAGGTCGAAGTAGACGTGGCCCGAGGTGTGGCGTTTGAGCCCGGACAGCTCGCCCTCGACGGCGACGCGCCCGGTCTCCGCCAGGCGCGCGTGGATCTCGTGGGTCAGCTCGCCGACGGTGAGGCGCCGCGGTCCGTCCGGCTCGGGCTCCGGCTCGGGCTCCGGCGCCTTGGCGGCGGGTTGCGGCGCGGATTGCGGAGGCGACGCGTCGAACAGCCCTGGACCGCGCGCGGGAGACTTCGGGGTGCGACGCGCCATGGCGTGGTTATCTCCGCTGCGGCGTCCGCGGTCAACGTTCAGCCGTCGCCGCTGTCCGCATCGCGCGAAGTCCGAACGCCGGGGAGCGCGGCGCCGCGCCACGCGTCTCGATCGGCGCGCGGCAGGAGGATGTCGTGGCGTCCATCGCGGAACGACTCGCGCACGTCGCCGCGCAGCGTCGCGCCGCCGGTCAGGCGCAGGGACACGGCGGAGGACGAGAGGTCGACGCGCATGCGATCGGCGAACAGCCGGCGCCAAATGTGTCCCGCCGCGTCGAACTCCTCGACGTGCGCGTCGAGGAACTCCGTGCCCGAGATCGCGCCGAACGAATGCACGCGAAACCAACCCGCGCTCGTGTCGGCGCCGAGCAGCCGGTTCAGCTCCGCGCGCACCGCGCCGTGATCCCAGATGCCGTCGTCCTCGGGTGGGTCGCGATCGGTCTCGCTGAACAGCTCGGGCGCGCGCGTGATCCAATCCTCCGGGTCGATGCGGATCGAGATTCGGCGCTCGCCGAGGTCGAACGGCAAGCGCTCGCCGTCGTGGCTCTCGAAGCCGTCCTCCAGCACGATCGTGAGCGTGCGCGCACTGCGGCTGGCCTCGATGCGCAGGCGCTCGGCGGCGAGCGATCCCGTCGTCCGCCCGCGATCGTCGAGCGTGCGGAAGAGCACCGGACCGATTCCGCCTTCGATCAACGCGCCCGCGTTCAACAGATCGAGTCCGTAGAAGCCGGACACCTTGAAGAGCGCGCGCAGCGCGTCCCCCAGCTCGCTCGCGCGCGCGACCGCCGGATCGGGCTCGGGTTCCGGTGTGGCTTCCACCTCCGCCTTCGCGGGCGCCGCCTGCTTCTCCGGCGGAGCGAGGCGTTCGAGGCCTTGTACGAAGCGCACGTGCTCGAGCTTCTGGAGGCGCAGCGCGTCGCGCAGCTCCTCGACATCCGCCTCGAGCGACGCGATGCGCTCGTCGCGCTCGTCCGGTTCCTCGGCCATCGCCGTCGCGCGCCGGAACCAGCGCGGAACCTCGTGCGGAGAGAGCGTGCGGCCTTCGAGCGCGAGGTCGTACTCGCCCTCCGCCGTGCGCACGATCAGGCGTGCCTCACCCTGGACCGCGCGGCCCCACAGCGTGAACTGTCGCTCGGCGCCCGCCGCGAGCGCGCCTCCCGAGCTCGTCAGGAGCACCCACAACGGATCGTCATCGATCGACGCGTCGGCGCGCGGCGGATCGGCGCGCGCGAGGTCGACGGCCGCGCCGCCGGTCGCGTCGCGCAGCTCGAGCTCGAGCACCGTGAGCGAGAGCGTGGCTTCCGCGTCCCCATCCGCCGCGACGGCCGGCGGGTCGCGCACCAAGAGAACGCGCAGCAGTTCGCCCTCCGCCAGGTCGTAGCGGTCGCGCAGGCGCGCGGACCGAAACGCCTCGAGCTCGCCGAGCCTGTGGTACGGAACCACGAGCGCCTCGAGTCGGCCGCCGTCCGCGAGCTCGACCGACCCGGCGAGCGCGGTCGCCTCGGACTGCGCGACGTCGCCGTCCCACACGGGCGCGCCCGTGCTCGCGACGCTCGAACCGGATCCCATCCGCAAGCCGCCCGGCTTCGAGCGCTGGAACATGCGCACCGCGGTGAAGCTCAACAGGATCGACAGCGTCGCGAGCAACCAGGGCGCGATCAGGGAGCGACCGCCGCGGGCGCGCGCGCGCCGGAACGTGTTCGATTGCGGAAGGAGCAGCATGGATCAGCGAACGGTGGCGGAACGCAGGGGCGCCCGAAGTGTGGGCAATGCGCGCGACGAACGCGCGTCCGCGATACCGAATCGGCGGCGACTTCCGGCCGCGGTGCGTGCCGCGTGGACGCCGCGCGGGCGCGCTTCTTCCCGCGCATCGCGCGCGGGCGACGGCGCGCTACTCGTCTTCCGCATCCCAGTCCTTCTTCTTGTTGTCGTTCCACCAGGCCTGCCACGCCTCGGCCTCGCGCTCGTCGTGCTTCGACAACCGCTGCATGGTCTCGACGAACGGTCCCGAGATCATGTTCCAGCGCTTGAACGCCTCCTGGTCGGTCGCGTCGCCGTCGCGCTTCGTCTTCAGATCGATCAGCACGGAGAGCAGCTCCTTGAAGATGTCCTTGCGAGCGTCGAGCTCGACGTCCGCGAAGTTGCCCAGCGCCTCGGCCGCGGCGGCCTGCATCTCCATGTCCTTGTCGACGAGCAGCTTCGTGAGCGGATCGATGACGCGCTCGTCCCGCGTGCGCCCCATCGACAGCGCGACGCGCGGCTTCACGCGCATGTTGTTCTTCACCGACTTGTCGCCCAGGCGCGACAGGAGCGACTTCACGCTCTCCGGTCCCATCTCGCCGAGCGCGGTCGCGGCGGCGAAGACGAGTCGGTCGTCGACGACGCCGGGCTCGAGCTCCTTCGGACGGCGTGCCTTGAAGCACGCGTCGATCGCCTTGACCACGTCGGCGCGATCCTTCGGTCCGAAGTCGCCGAACTCGTTCGTGAGCCCGTCGACGACAGCGATCGCTTCGAGGTCTTCGTCGCCCTTCTTCTTGATGTGCCCCTGGAGTGTCTTGATGCGCTCGGCGACGTCGTCACGTTCATCCTCGCGCTCGTCGTCCTGCGCGAGCCGCGCGGAGACGGAGGGCGGAGCGACGGAGGCGCGCGCCGCGGGGACGAGGGCGAACAGGAAGAGAGCGACGCTGGCGAGGGAACGGGTCATGGCAAAGGAGGGGAAGAGGACGAGGGGGCCGCTACGGACGGTGCATATCTTAGGCCGTGCGACCCGCGTCGGTTTCGCCGCGTCGGTCCGCGGCCTCGATCCGGCGCAGCCGCGCACGCACGGCGGCCTGGACGGGCCCTGCCGCGCCGGGCAGCTCGAGCGCTCCCGCGGCGCCGCGCAGCACGCGACGGACCGGAACCACCAGTCCGGTCGTATTGGTGAGGAACACCTCGCTCGCGCGTGCGAGGTCGGCCTCGGTCACCGTGGCGACGCGGCAGCGCGACCCGGCCTCGTCGTCGTGGCGAGCGAGATCGCTCAGGACCCGTTCGCGAACGATCCCGCCCAGGCAGCCCCCATCGATCGGCGGCGTCACGAGTTCGCCGTCGAGCACGACGAAGACGTTCGAGACGGTGCCCTCGGCGAGCTCGCCCCTCGGGTTCAGAAAGAGCGCCTCCCACGCGCCGTTCGCGATCGCCTCGTCGCGCGCGACCACGTAGCGCACGCGGCTCGTCGCCTTGACGTTCGCGAGACCGTCGTCGAACGCGCGATAACTCGAGATCATCGCCACGACGCCGGCTTCGTCGAACGCGTCGATCGTGCGCCCCGTGACGATCAGCCGCGCGCCCTGTTCGGGTACGCCGCTCGACACGGTGATGCGCAGCGCGTAGCGAGGGTGCTCGACGGCGGCGACGAGCTGGGCGACCGCGGCGCGCACGCCGGCTTCGATCGAGGGCTCCGGTCCGCATCCGAGCTCGTCGACACCGAGCGCGGCCGCGCCACGCACGAGGCGCGCGATGTGCGCGGCGAGGAAGTAGGCGTGGGCGTCCTCGACGAGCAGCGTCTCGAAGACCGCCATCCCGAGCTGGAACCCGCGGTCCTCGGCCGCGACCAACGGCGTGCGCGGAGGATGCAGCACGCCGTCCGCGAACACGGGGAAGCGCGTCACTCGCGCTCCTCCGCCACGGGCGCGCCGACCGCGGCGACGGTCTCCGCCAGCGCCGCGCCCTTCGCGATCGCTTCGCGCTCCTCCGCCGCGGCATCCGACGGCCAGGTGATGCCACCGCCGACGCGATAACACACCTCGCCCGGACGCGCGCGCCAGAGCAGCGTGCGAATCAGGATGTTCGCGAGCAGGCGCCCGTCGGATCCGGCCATCAGCATCGAGCCGTACGCGAAGCCGCGCCCCTCGCGCTCGATGTCCGCGATGATCTCCATGCTGCGCAGCTTGGGCGCGCCGGTGATCGAGCCGCCCGGAAAGAGCGACGCGAGCACGTCGAAGCCGTCGTAACGCGGATCGATGCGTGCGTCGACGTTCGCGACGAGGTGATGCACGGTCGCGTAGCTCTCGAGCTCCGGGAACGGCACGACCGAGACGCCGCCCGGAAGCGCAACGCGTCCGAGGTCGTTGCGCTCCAAATCGACGATCATCGCGAGCTCGGCGCGGTCCTTCTCGCTCGTGAGCAAGCGCGCCGCGTTCGCGTCGTCCTCGGCGCGCGACGCACCGCGCGGCGCCGTGCCCTTGATCGGGCGCGTCGCGGCGACGGCGGGCGCACCGCTCCCGGGTCGATAGTCGAGCAGGAGCTCGGGCGAGCCCGACAGGATCGCCGCCGGTCCGTCGTCGGAATCGAACCCGACGAAGCCGAGGTACGGGCCGGGATGGCGCTCGCGCAACGCGAGGTAGAGATCGACGGGGTCGACGTCGACCGCGCGCGTCACGCGGTAGGACAGATTCGCTTGGTAGACCTCGCCGCGCGCGATCTCGGCGCGCACGCGCTCGACCTGTTCGATGAACTCCGCGGCGGTCACCGAGCGTTCGAGCGGAGCGTCCGCGTTCGCCGCACGCGCGCGTGCGCGTGCGGCGGAGTGCGGTCGCGCGAGCGCAGCCAGGATCGCGGCGCGCCGCTCGGCCACGGTCGGACGCGCGTCCCCCGGCTCCTCACCGAGCACGAGCCACGTCTCGGCGCGCGCGTGATCGCGCACGAGGTAGTCGACGTAGAGTCCGCCGACGATCTGCGGAAACGCCCACGGATCCGCGCCGCCGATCGGTGCCTCGCCCTCCACGCCGAGGTCGTACGCGAGCGCGCCGAGGAAGCCTCCCGCGAAGAACGGGGGCGTGGGAGTCGGCGCGGCTTCGAGCCCCGCGACGCTCGCGCGGAGGTCGGCGATGGAATCCCAGCGATCCGACGCTCCGTTCTCCAACGGATCGAACGCGAGCAGGCTGAAGGTGCGCGGCGCGCCGGAGGCGCTGTCGAGCAGCACCGGTCGACGCCGCGTCCGCAGTCGCGACAGCGCCTCGGCGAGCGCGAGGTTGCCCGCGTCGCCGTCCAGACGCTCGACGACCGGTGCGAAGCGGAACGAGCACGCGGAGACTCTGGGTTGGGACATCGGGCGCGGAATCCTGCGCGCCAGGGTTCTCCCGGGCGGGCGCCCAACGTACAAGGGCTCCCCATGACTGCCAACCCGCCGAAGTCCGCGCGCGCACCCTCGTCGATGGGAATCGTGTTCCTGATCGTGTTCCTCGACATCGTCGGGTTCTCGATCCTGTTCCCGCTCTTCCCCGCGCTGCTCGCGCACTACGTCGAGCTCGAGGGCGAGACCGGACTGGCGGGACGCCTCGCGCAGACGCTGTCCGACCTCGCCGGCGGAGACCAGCACGCGGTCATCGCCTTCTTCGGCGGCGTGCTCGGCGCGGTCTATTCGCTCCTGCAGTTCCTCTTCGCGCCGTTCTGGGGTGGCTTGTCGGATCGCATCGGACGTCGACCGACACTGCTGGTCACGCTCGTCGGAACGGTGCTCGCCTATGCGATGTGGGTCTTCGCGGGATCGTTCGCGCTGCTCGTCGCCGCGCGCCTCATCGGCGGCATGATGGCGGGCAACATCTCCACCGCGTCGGCCGTGATCGCGGACACCACCACCGACACCGACCGCGTGAAGGGCATGGGCTTCATCGGGATGGCGATCGGACTCGGGTTCATCCTCGGCCCCGCGATCGGCGCGCTCGCTTCGCTGGTCGTGATCGGAGCGCCGGCGAGCGGCGAGGGGTGGAGCGCGGGCTGGGCGCTCAACCCGTTCTCCGGACCCGCGCTCGCCGCGACGGCCCTCGGCGTGCTGAACCTGTTCCTCGTGATCAAGAAGCTGCCCGAGACGCTGCCGCCCGACAAGCGCCGACACACGAAGCGCGTCGGCGCGTGGAACCCGCTCGGTCAGGTCGCGCGCCAGTCCTACCCGGGCGTCGCGCGCACGACGTTCATCTCCTTCCTCTATACATGCGCGTTCTCCGCGGCCGAGTTCACGCTGACCTTCCTCGCGGTCGAACGCCTGGCCTACTCGCCGCGCGACAACGCGTGGATGTTCGTCTTCGTCGGACTCGTGATCGCGTTCGTCCAGGGGGGCATCGTGCGTCGCGTCGGGCCGCGCGTGGGCGAGCAGCGCCTGACGCTGATCGGCTTCGGGTTGCTCCTTCCGGGACTCGCCGTGATCGCCGTCGCGGGGACGAGCGTGGTGCTCTACGTCGGTCTGTTCCTGATGGCCTTCGGCAGCGCCTTGATCATGCCCTGCCTGTCGGCGCTCGTGTCGCGCTACACACCTGCCGAGCGCCAGGGAATCGTGCTCGGCCAGTTCCGGTCCGCCGGTTCGCTCGCCCGTGCGATCGGTCCGCTCCTCGGCGGCCTGCTGTACTGGACCGCGGGCAGCGCCGCGCCCTACTGGGCCGGCGCCGCCTTCCTGCTCGTCCCCTTCCTGATGGCGCGCGGCCTACCCGCGGTCGCTTCCGCGAAGGGCTAGCAGCCCGTGGAAGGGGGGGCCGCTCAGGTCCGCGGCGGATCGGACCGATAGGCTTCCCGTCATGAAGAACCTCAAGACTTCCGTCCTCGCGCCGCTCACTCTCGTCTCCGCCGCGTTCTTCGCCGGCAGCTTCTCCGTCGGGGCCGCGCCGACGCAGGATGCCGAGGGACAGGATCTGGCCGCGCGCGTGGACGCGCTCGAGAAGCGCATCGCGACGCTCGAGAACACGAAGGACTCCGCCAGCGCGCGCCTCGACGACACGATCGCGTACCTCGCAGGCCAAGCCGACGCGAGCAAGGGCCTCGAAGCGAGCATTGCCGAGGCCGAGCGCCTCGGCTTCACGAAGGGCATCAACTACGAGTCGCGCGAGGTGCTCGCGAACGGCTTGCGCGCGTACTGCGCCGCGCAGCAGAAGGGACTCCCGGACGTCGCGTCGACGCCGAAGGGCGCGAGCGACAAGCCGAAGAACGTGGCGCGCGGGCGCTGAGTTCGCTGCGCGCGCACGGCGCGTTGTCGTTCACGCAGCCGCGGGCTGCTAGGATCCGAGGCCCATGGCGCCACGCGCAAAGCCTCGCGAGCTCGGCTTCGGTCGACTCATCGCAGAATACCTGCGCGAGTTGTCCGCGGCACGTGGCGCATCCGCGCACACGCTGCGCGCCTACTCGGCCGACCTGGCGGAGCTCGAGGAGTACCTCGCGCGCCACGAGGTGAGTGACCCGCGCGCCGTGACGCCGCGCACCCTACGCGGGCTGCTCGTCGAGCTCGACGAACGCGAGCTCTCGCGCGGAACGATCCAGCGCAAGCTGTCGGCCGTGCGCTCGTTCTTCAAGCACCTCCTGCACCGCGGCATGATCGAGGCGCATCCCGCGCTCGGCCTGCGGCCGGCGCGCAGCGCGCGCACGCTCCCGCACGCGCTCGAGGAGAGCGAAGTCGACGCGCTGCTCGCCGCTCCGGACGTCTCGACGACGGCCGGTCGCCGCGACCGCGCGTTGTTCGAGTGCATGTACTCCGCCGGCACACGCGCCGCCGAAACCGTCGGCCTGAACCGCGCCGATGTCGACCTGCGCAACGGCATCGCGCGCATCCGCGGCAAGGGGCGCAAGGAGCGCATCGGCGCGCTCGGCTCGCACGCGGTCGCGGCGATGAAGGACTATCTGACCGACCCCGAGCGTCCGCGGCCCGTCTCGGCCGCCGGCGACGCCGTGTTCCTCAACCAACGTGGCGGACGCCTGACGACGCGTTCGCTCGGTCGTATCGTCGACGGCGCCGTGCTGCGCGCCGGCCTCCGTCGCCGCGCGACGCCACACACGCTGCGGCACAGCTTCGCCACGCACCTGCTCGACCGCGGCGCGGACCTGCGCGCGGTGCAGGAGCTCCTGGGGCACGCGCACCTCGTCACGACCCAGATCTACACGCACGTTTCCGTTGAGCGGTTGCGCGCGATCTACGAACAGGCGCATCCACGCGCCTCCATCGCGCGGTCCGAGTCCGCGAGCACGACATGAACCTCAAAGAAGTCCTGGCGCGCCTCCAGGCATACGGAACGGCGCAGAATCGCAAGGTCTACGCGCGCCACGGCGCGGGCGACAAACGCTACGGCGTCAGCTTCACGAACCAGAAGAAGCTGAAGAAGGAGATCGGCGTCGATCAGGCCCTGTGCCGCGGGCTCTGGGCCACGGAGAACTTCGACGCGCGCGTGCTCGCGATGATGATCGCGGACCCCGAGGCGACGACGAAGGCCGAGCTCAACCGCTGGATCGCCGAGACGGACAACTACGTCCTCGCGGACGCGGTGGCGGGCGTGGCGAGTCAGACGAAGCATGCGGTCGAGCTGATGCGCGAGTGGCAGACGGCCAAGGACGAGTGGACGTCGGCCGCCGGCTGGACGACGCTCTCGCATTGCCTCGCGCACGAAATGTCGTTCGAGCGCACCGTGCTGCTCAACGATCTGCGCACGATCGAGAGGACCATCCATTCGCGGCCGAACCGCACGCGCTACTCGATGAACCAGGCGCTGATCTCGATCGGTTCGCTCGGCGGCGAACTCCAGATCCGCGCTGTCGCCGCCGCGAACCGCATGGGCATGGTCCAGGTCGATCACGGCCAGACCGGCTGCAAGACGCCGGACCCGGTGAGCTACATCCCGAAGGTCGTCGCGCACCGCAAGGCGAAGGGCGAGACGGCGCGGCGCAAGAAGGCGTAGCCGAGCGGGGTGGTCTGCTAGCAGGTCGTGGTGAACCTCACGGCGTCGTCGAAGGGGAATGAATTCGTGCTGACAAGGCGCGCCGACGACGCGTATTCGCTGGAACCTCGGAGGAGGCGCAACGCCGGCAGCGCGAATTCAGCGCCCTTCGACGACGCCGTGAGTTTCACCACGGCCGGCTACGCCGAGGGTCCCTCGGCGTGCGCCTTGAGTCCCGCGCCGAAGAGCTGCGTCCAGCCCGACTTCAGGCTCTCCGCGTTCTCGTCGGACACGCGACCGAAGAGCGCGTCCGCGACGCGCAGCAGCGTGCCGCCCGCACGATCGCTCAGCGCGATGTGCAGCATGCTGGTCGACGGACCTCCCCATTCGGGAGCGATGTGACCGACGAGGTGCAGCGATTCCGCCTCGCGCGACATCTGCACCGTGAACCACAGCAGGCTGCCACCGTCGGCGCGCTCCTCGACCAGGCTCCCGCCAGCGCGCGCATCGAAGCGCACGGTCGAATCCTCGCCCAGCATGTGGAAGTCGGGCAGCCACCAACCGTTCGTCTCCTTCGTCAGCGCGTCCCACACGCGCTCGCGCGGCGCGTCGATCGGGATCTCGAGGTCGTACTGAATCACTCTGGCGTCGCTCACTTGTCCGCTCATCGCTTCTTTCCTTTGGGGGCCGTCCGGCCCGAGTTGTCGCGAGTCTGGCCACGCCGACGGTCGGTCGTCGGCGTCGGTTCGGACTCGACGTGTTTCTTGAGGCGCGTCATCGCCGACGCGACGCCTTGCACATGCTTCGAGACCCAGCGGTCGTAGACGCGCTGGATCGGGATCGGGTTGATGTGGTTCCAACGCACGCGTCCCTTGCGCCGCACCAGGAGCAAACCCGCCGCTTCGAGCACGTCGAGGTGCTTCATCACCGCCGTGCGACAGAGCTCGGGGTAGCGCTCGACGAGCCAGCCGGTCGTCCGCGGCTCCTTGGCGAGCTGGTCGAGCACGTCGCGCCGCGTCGGGTCGGCCAACGCCTTCCAGGTCGCGTCCATTTCATCTCGCCCGCTCATGTCACCCATTTGTGACATGTCAACGGGCACAGCGCAAGCCCGATCCTTGGGAAACTTTCTGAACTGACTGCGTTGGTGTTGCGCCTCTCCCCGCAGTTCTGGGCTCGCGTGGCAACCGAAGCCGGTTTGAGCCGGACATCCTCGGACAACCTCCACTCAGGGCTCCGCCAAGGAAGGCGCAAGCCGTGCGTCAGTCCCCGCGGCCTGTCCGTACCTCGAGTTACGAAAGGGCCGAGGCGCAGAATGCGCGTCGAGCGTAGCCGTCGAGCAACACCAAGGCAGTCAGTTCAGAAACTCTCGGCGACCACGGTCAGGCGCGTTCGACCGCGAGCGCGTCCATCGCCACCGTCCAATCCATGGTGAAGCGCGCGTTGATCTCGCTCAACGGGTTGAGCACGTCACGTCCCTCCGCGTCCCGATGGCGGAAGGCGTCGATTCCGTACGGACCGAAGTAGCCCGCACGGGCGAGCGCGCGTCCCGCGGCTTCGGCCGCATTCGCGAGCTCGGCGTCGTCCGCTCGAGTCACCTCACCGCGTTCCGCGCGCACTGTTCCGGTCCACGCACCTTCCCGCGTCGTCGCTTGGAAGCACGGCGGCGCGACGACGACGCGACCATCCGCCTGCACGAAGCCCGAGCGCGTGTGCTCGCGCGTCACCTCCACCCACGGCTCGACGACCAGGGCGCCGCGCCGCAATCCGGCGACGGCCCACGCGAGATCGTCCGGGCTCAGGCGTCCGGATTCCACACGCCGGCGCCCCCGGCCCGCGGCGCCGTACGGGCGACGCACGAGCCAGCCGAGCCGCGCCGGTCGCGCGACGAGCCCGGCGACGGCGTCGATGTCGAGCGCGACGGACTTCGCGAAGCTCGCTCGCACGAGCGGCGCGCGCACCGACGCGGCGAAGCGGCGCTCGTTCACGGTGCGCAACACACCCACGTCGGGAACCGACGGCACGACGGCGCCCGCTCGCTCGAGGATGCGGCACGCGCGCGGCGTCGG
>JAJDEV010000256.1 GCA_029259605.1 Planctomycetota bacterium
GTCGGCGAGCACCGCGTCCAGTATTGCGGACGGCGGTGTGTAGGGTCCGTGCGGGTCCTGGTAGTGCACCCAAAGGAAGAAGCGCTCGCGCTCCCGCTCATCGAGCCACGCGATTGCCGCATCGGTCGTGTCGGGCGCAACGCGCTCACGGACGTTCGAGCGGTTCGCCTCGGTGTCGTCCATGTGGTCGTCGTAGACCAGGAACCCCTGGTGGATCCCGGTCGCGCCCGGCTGCGGCCGTTTGCGCAACACGAAGTTCGACACGAACGCCGCCGTGTCGATTCCCGCCGCCGCGACGGACTCCGCGATCGTCGTCGCGTCGTCGGACATCACGGCCTTGTTCGACTTCATCCCGAGCTCGTCGGGCAACCGGCCGGTCATCATCGAACAGAACGAAGGGAGCGTCAGCGACGACGCCGCGTAGGCGTGATCGAACACCACGGCGGAGTCCGCGAACGCGTCGAGGCGCGGCGTCGTGCCTCGTTCGTACCCGTACGCCCCGATGCGATCGGCGCGCAGCGTGTCGCAGGTGATGAGGACCACACGGGCGGCGCCGGGAGGGCTGTCTGCGCCGGTGCACCCGGCGGCGAGGAACGCGCCGCCGAGTAGGCCTGCTGCAAGGATCGTCGGTGCGCGCATGGCCGAATCGTACGCATGCAGCGCCCCTGCTACCATGCGCGCCCCCACTCCGCAGACCTCCATTCCATCGCCGTGCACACACGCATCCATCCGCTCGTCGCCGCTTCGCTCGTCCTCGCGCTGTCCCCCGCTTGCGCATCGCTGCGCTCGACACGCCGCGCCGAAGGGTTGCGGCTGACGCTGGAACAGACGGCCGGTCGCGGCGAGCGCGTCGACTTCACCGGTGCGCTCCCGAGCTACAGCTGGGCCGACGACGGAGTGCACCTCGAGTTCACGGCGGACGACCAACCCGTTTGGATCGAACCGACCTCGTGGATGGAGGCGCCCGTTCCGGCGGCGAACGCGGAGCAGGGCGACGACCTGTGGAGGGTCTTCGCGCAGCTCGACGGCGTCGACGAAGAGCTCGCGCACCGGATTGCCGACGCGCGCGCGCAGGGCGGCGAGGAAGGCACGCTGCGCAAGGTCGACGGCGACCTCTGGTTCGCCTCGGACGGGTCCGCGCGGCGCCTCACGACGCGCGGCAGCGAGTCGGGGATCGAGCTCGAGGAGCTCGCGCCCAACGGCAAGGCGGTCGCCTTCGTCGTCGCCAACAACCTCTACTTCGTCGACACGGGCACGGGCGAAGAGCGCGCGCTCTCGACCGACGGCGACGTGAACACGTTCAACGGCAAGCTGGATTGGGTGTACCAGGAGGAGATCTACGGCCGCGGTCGCTTCAAGGCCTTCTGGTGGAGCCCGAACTCGGAGCACGTCGCGTTCCTGCGCCTCGACGAAACGGCCGTGCACGAGTTCACGGTCATCGACCACATCGAGGACGGTCACTTCCGCGTGAAGCCCGAGGTCACGAAGTACCCCAAGGTCGGCGATCCCAACCCGACGGTCGGCCTCGGCGTCGCGTCAGCGACCTCCGCCACCGACGTGCGTTGGATCGACCTCGGCTTCGAGGAGTCCGAGCCGCTGGTCGTGCGCGTCGATTGGACGCCGGACGGCGACCGGCTCGTCTACATGCTCCAGGACCGCATCCAGACGTGGCTCGACCTGCACTTCGTCGACGTCACGAACCTCGCCGACGCAACCCTGTTTCGCGAGACGTCGAGCGCATGGACGAACCGCGCCCCGGCGCCGCGCTGGCTCGACGACGGCTCGTTCCTCTGGCTCAGCGAGCGCACCGGACAACGCCACATCTATCGCTACGACGCGTCGGGCGAGCTGCTCACCACGGTGACCAAGGGTCCGTGGAGCGTCGCTTCGATCGATGCCGTCGACGAGGCCGCCGGTCGCCTTTGGTTCGGCGCGACGAAGGACGGCGCGGTCA
This sequence comes from Planctomycetota bacterium, assembly GCA_029259605.1. Lineage (GTDB taxonomy): Bacteria > Planctomycetota > UBA1135 > UBA1135 > OFTM281. Next base: position 1,955 of record JAJDEV010000256.1, read on the forward strand.
ACTCGAACGTGTACCGCGTCGACCTCGACGGCTCGCACCTCACGCGCCTGACGACGGGCGACGGCGCGCACTCGGTCACGTTCAACCGGGATCGCTCGATGTTCCTCGATCGCCACTCGAGCCTGACGTCACCGCCACGCCTCGCGCTGTTCGACGGCGACGGGAACGAGCTGCGCGAGATCGGCGTCGCCGCGAGCCCGGATCGCGACGCGTACGCGACGGGCGAGTGGGAGCTGTTCGAGGTCGAGGCGCGGGACGGGTTCCTGCTCGACGTGTCGCTGCTGAAGCCGGTCGACTTCGATCCCTCGCGTTCCTATCCCGTCTGGCTGCCGACCTACTCCGGGCCGAACGCGCCGTCCGTTCGCAACCGCTGGAACGGGAGTGCGTGGTACCAGTTCCTCGCGCAGAACGGCGTGATCGTCATGCAGGTCAATGTGCGTTCGGCGAGCGGTAAGGGAATCGAGACGACCGCGACGTGCTATCGTCAACTCGGCATCCAGGAGCTCATGGATCTCGAGGACGCGGTCGCGTGGCTCACCGCGCTGCCCTGGGCGGACGGCCAGCGCGTCGGGATCACGGGCGGCAGCTACGGCGGGTTCATGACCGCGTTCGCGCTGACGCACAGCGATACGTTCTCGGTCGGTGTCGCGGCGAGCGGCGTCTACGACTGGCGCATGTACGACTCGATCTACACCAAGCGCTACATGCAAACACCCGACCTCAACCCCGACGGCTACGCCGCGACGTCCGTCATCGCATCCGCCGGAAACCTGCGCGGGCACCTCGTCATCACGCACGGCGTCATGGACGACAACGTGCACCTGCAGAACGCCATCCAGTTGGTCTACGCGCTGCAGAACGCGGGCAAGGACTTCGAGCTCATGCTCTATCCGCAGAATCGCCACGGCATCCGCGACGCCGAGCTGCGCTGGCACGATCGGCGGCTCGTGTGGCGGACGATCCAGGAGCGACTGATCGGCGGCTGACCGGCGACGGCGCGGCTCAGAAGCCGATCACGTACTCGTACGCGTTGCAGAGCTCGACGCCCCCACCCAGGACTCCCGCCTGGGTCGTGAACGGGATGCCGGCGTAGAACGCGTCGGCGGGGATCGTGAAGGAGTGGTTGTTGACGCCCCCTCCGGTCACCGCGCGGACGTCGACGAGGAGCTTCGGCGACGAGAGGTCGACCAGGAACTCGCCGTACGGCCCGAAGGTGCCGCTCCCCGCGCCGGCGTACATCCACAGCACGGTGTGCGTCGCGCCGGGGTGCGCGCCGTATGCCACGTCGTTCGACCAGGTCGAGTCGAGCACGCACGCGCTCGACGTGAAGCAGGGCGTGTTCCCACCGCCGCCGTTCTCGAAGACGAACGTCGCGGTCGGCGACGTGCAGAACAGGTCGGCGGAGACGCCGTCGATCGCGGCCTCGGTCACCGAGCCGCTGATGTCCGCGATCGAGAAGCGCACCTGGACCGTGCTGCTCGGCACGACGTAATCCGACACGCGGAAGCGGTGCTCGAGCCAGCCGCCGGCCAGGTTGAACACGTCCTCGACGTCGACCCACGAACCGCCGTTCGAGACCTCGACCGTCAGCTTGCTGAGCACCTCGCCGACGTCGCTCCCTTGCCAGCGCCAGTAGGAGATCAGGCCGTCGCCGGCGCTGAAGTCGATCATCGGGGACGTGAGGCGCGTCGGCCCTCCATCGACGTCGAAGTCTCCCACACCCGCGCCGGCGAAACCGTTCTCGGTGACGAAGCACATCCCGCTGCCGTCCCCGTCTTCCCCAGGAGCGAGTCCCGTCGCGCTGGGCGTTGCTCGCTCCCACGCGCCGGACATCAGCGACGTGTTCGACACCGTCCAACCCTTGTCCGTCTCGAAGTCGTCCGAGAACACGTTCGTGAGCGCGAGCGTCGAGTACGTCGTGTAGAACTCGGTCGACGCGATGGCGGGGCGCGTGAACGTCTCGCCCCCGCCGGTGTCCGCGCTGAAGTAGTAGTCGATTCGGCTATTGCAGCCCGCAGCGGGCAGATCGCCCTGCCATGTGTAGCCGGCGACGAACGCCATCGACGCGCCCGTGAAAGGCGCGCCGTCGACGCTCGTGAAGAGCTCTACCGTCGCGGGGTCGAGCGTCGCCGCTCCGAGCTCCTCGATCTGCACCTGGATCGAGGACGTCTCCCACGGAGCGATCGTCTTCGGGCGCGTGGTTGCCGAGCGGAACTCGAGCGCGCTGAAATCGAGCGCGTGCAGCCCGTCCCCGAAGTCGCTCGTCACGACGAGGTCGGCCCCCAACATCGGATTGACGCCCCAGCAGCCGTCGTACGTGACCGGCGGCGTCGTCGACGTGTCATAGGAGGCCACGACCTCCCACGTGTCGTTCGTGCGATCGATCTGCAGCACCAGCACGCCGGCGCTGTAGTTCGAGACATACGCGCGGTCGCCGGACACGACCACGTTGTGCGCGCAGTACGTCGAGTTGGCGCCGGAGAGCGGCGCCACGTAGGAGTCGACTTCGCGCAGGGACACCGTGCCTCCCGACTCGCTCAGCTTCCAGAGGCGCACCGCGCCTCCGTGGCGTTCGTCGGCCGTTACGACGTACTCGTTGTCCTCGGTGGGCCACACGGCGTGACACGCGTAGGCTTCCTCCTGACCGACACGCACGGGCGCCGTCGACGCGAGATTGCGCACGTCGTAGACGAACAGCGCGTCCCATGCGGCCACGAACAGAAAGTCGTCGGTCAGCGTGATGTCATGCACGAAACCCGATCCGAGACCGAAGATCTCGTAGTCGGGCGCGGTGATCGCCGGCGGCGCGAGGGACGGGTCGTAGGCGCTCAAGTCGAACAGCGCGAGTTTGGCATCGACCGAGTTGCAGCTCGCGATCCAGCCGTCGGAGCGATAGCTCGTATTGTGGCTGGTCGAATAGCCGGTGGCTGACACCGTCGTCAGGAGCGTCGGCGACGCCGGATTCGTGACGTCGTAGATCCCGAACATGTCGGTGCCGAAGTTGTACTCGTACGAGAGGAAGCCCAGGTGGACCGCGGGATCCAGGGCGTTTGCACCGACCTTGATGTCGTGCGCGCTACAGTTGTTGTTCGGCGCAGGAATGGTGATCTGCGTGGTCCACGTGATCGAGGTCGGCGTCGAGACGTCGAGCACGTCGACGACGTTGAGCGACAGCCGACCGATGTACGCGGCCGAACCGTCGACCCAAACGTCGGTGTACGTGTCCCCGGGGATCTCGTACCGGTCCAGGAGCTTCGCGTGGAACGCGGGGTCCTGAGCGGCTCCATTCGTACCGAGGCCAACCGCCCCGGTTGCGAGCGATGCGACCAACAACGAGCGCTTCGTCATGACTCGAGTCCTCCTCCGGCACGCAACCAGCGGGACCACCGCCACGGCGGAGGCGCGCACACGCACCACCCAGACCTAGCGACGCGCGGACGAGGGGCAACGGACTCATCCCCGGAGCTCGGACAAATCGCTCGACCGGGGCTTGTGGTTCGATCCCGACGCGGTCAGAAGCCGATCACGTAGTTGTACGCGTTGCAGAGCTCGACGCCCCCACCCAGGATTCCCCCCTGGGCGGTGAACGGGATGCCCGCGTAGAACACGTCATCGGGGATCGTGAACGAGTGGTTGTTGATGCCGCCTCCGGTCACCGCGCGAACGTCGACGAGCAGCTTCGGCGACGAGAGGTCGACCAGGAACTCGCCGAACGGGCCGAAGGTGCCGCTCCCCGCGCCGGCGTACATCCACAGCACCGTGTGCGACGCACCGGGGTGCCCGGCGTAGTTGATGTCGTTCGACCAGGCCGAGTCGAGCACGCACGCGGTCGAGCTGAAGCACGACGTGTTCATGCCGCTGCCGTTCACCGACACCGCGGTCGCGACCGGCGACTTGCAGAAGAGATCGGCCGACACGCCGTCGACCGCAGCCTCCGTCACCGACCCGCTGATGTCGGCGATCGTGAAGCGCACCTGCACCGTGCTGTTCGGCAGGACATAGTCCGAAACGCGGAAGCAATGCTCGCGCCAGCCACCGGCCATGTTCTCGACATCCTCGACGTCGATCCACGCACCGCCGTTCGAAACTTCGACGGTCAGCTTGCTGAGCACGTCGCCGACGTCGCTGCCTTGCCAACGCCAATAGGAAATCAGGCCGTTGCCGGTGCTGAAGTCCATGACCGGCGACGTGAGTTTGGTCGGCCCACCGTCGACGTCGAAGTCTCCGACGCCGGAGCCGGCGAAGCCGTTCTCGGTGACGAAGCACATCCCGCTGCCGTCGGCGTCGTAGCCGGGAGCCATCCCCGTTCCGTTCGGAGTGGCGCGCTCCCACGCACCGGACGTCAGCGACGTGTTCGTGACCGTCCACCCCTTGTCCGTCTCGAAGTCGTCCGAGAACACGTTCGTGAGGGCGAGGGTCGAGTAGGTCGTGTAGAACTCCGTCGGCGCGATGGCGGGACGCGTGAACGTCTCGGCGGAGCCGGTATCAGCGCTGAAGTAGTAGTCGATGCGGCTGTCGCAGTCGGCAGCCGGTAGATCGCCCTGCCACGTGTTGCCGGCGACGAACGACATCGCCGAGCCCGTGAAGGGCGCGCCGTTGATGCTCGTGTAGAGCTCGACCGTACCCGTGTCGAGCGTGGCCGCGCCGAGCGCCTCGATCTGCACCTGGATGGACGTCGTCTGCCACGGAGCGATGGTCTTCGGCCGCGCCGTGGGCGAACGGAACTCGAGGCCGCTGAAGTCGAGCGTGAACAGCCCTTCGCCCATATCGCTCGCCAGGACGCGGTCGATCCCGGGGGACGGATCGATGCCCCAGCAGCCGTCGTAGGTCACCGGACTCGATGTCGATGTGTCGTACGAAGCGACGACTTCCCACGTGTCGTTCGTCCGATCGATCTGCAGCGCGATCGCACCGGCGCTGTAGTTGGAGACATAGACCCGGTCGCCGACCACGACGGGGTTGTGCGCGCTGTAGGTCGAGTACGAGCCGGACAACGGTGCCACGTACGAGTCGACCTCGCGCAGGCTCACGCTTCCGCCGGACTCGGTCATGCGCCACAACCGGATCGCCCCACCGTGGCGCTCGTCGGTCGTGATCACGTACTCGTAGTCGTCGGTGGCCCAGACCGCGTGGCACGCGAAGCCCTCGACCTCGCCCATGTAGATCGGCGCCGACGCCCCGAGGTTGCGGACGTCGTAGACGAGCAACGCGTCCCACTCGGCGACGAACAGGAAGTCGTCGGTCAGCGTGATGTCGTGAACGAAGCCGGTGCCGAGTCCGACAATCTCGTAGTCGGAGGACGTGATCGCGGCCGGCGGCGACGCCGGGTCGTACGCGCTCAAGTCGAAGAGCGCGAGCTTGTCGTTGAGCGAGTCGGCGCTAGCGATCCAACCGTCGTCGCGGTAGCTCGTGTTGTGGCTCGTCAAGAACCCGATCGTCGACACCGTGGTCAAGAGCGTCGGGGACGAGGGGGTCGTGAAGTCGTAGATGCCGAACATGTCCGGTCCGGCTGCATCGAACGCGACGAAGCCCAGCACGACCGACGGATCGACGACCGAGAGCCCCGCCTTGATGTCCTGCGCGCTGCACGCGTTGTTCGGTGACGGAACCGTGATTTGGGTCGTCCAGAAGATCGACGTCGGCGTGGAGACGTTGATGACGTCCACGACGTTCAGTCCGAAGCGACCGATGTAGGCCGCCGTACCGTCGAACCAAACGTCGGAATACGTGTCCCCCGGGATCTCGTAGTCGTCGAGGAACTGCACGTGGAAGGAAGGATCCTGCGCGTGCGCGGGCACGTCCAGGGCGAGGACAGAGGCGACGAGCGACAAGACGAACGACGTGCGACGTTTCATGACATACCCCAGGTGACCGAACCGATGACGAGGCGGGCGTCCGACGACGACCGGGCAACAGGATACAACGCTTCGGACTTCGCAGCCCGCGCGGAAACCCACGACATCTGGGCGGTACGAAGCACGGAGCCTGTGGACCGTCCCCCCGCTGCGCGATTGCGCTCGATCCCCCGTGGCATCGAGGCGCAGGCGCGCCCTGGCACGGCAGGCGCGTTCCTCCACCCGTTGCTAGCAGGCCACGGAGAAAGCGTAACGATTCGATCGACGCGCCGCGGCGTCCGCCGGCACCGGTCGAGCACCGGTGCCGGCGCGAACGCCGCGGAACGAGCGCTGGAAGCGCGCGCTGGCGTCAGCTCAGAATCCGATCACGTAGTCGTACGCGTTGCAGAGCTCGACGCCGCCGCCGAGGATGCCGGCCTGCGTCGTAAACGGGATGCCGGTGAGCCCCACGTCGGCCGGGATCGGGAACGAGTGGGTGTTCGTGCCGCCGCCGGCGATCGACTTCACGTCGACCAGGAGCTTCTGCGAGGAGAGATCCACGAGGAACTCGCCGTACGGGCCGAAGGTGCCCGAACCCGGGAGCTCGTAGATCCACAGGACCGTGAAGGACGCACCCGCGTGCGCGCCGTACGTGACGTCCGACGACCAGGTGTTGTTCACGCGGCACACCGCCGAGGACAAGCACGCGGTGTTCGAACCGCTGCCGTTGCGGAACGTCGCGGTCGCGAGCGGGTCCTGGCAGAACTGATCGGCGGAGAAGCCGTCGACGCAGGCCTCGGTGACCGAGTCGTTCGGGTTGTCCGAGATTTGGAAGCGCACCTGGATCGTGCTGTTCGGCGTGACGTAGTCCGAAACGCGGAAGCGGTGCGCGACCCATCCGCCGGCCTTCTGGTACACGTTCTCGACCTGCGTCCACGCCCCACCGTTGGAGATCTCGACCGCGAGCCCGTCGCTCGAATCACCGGGCGAGTTCGCTTGCCAGCGCGAGTAGCTGATCACGCCGTCCCCCGCGCTGAAGTCCATGACCGGCGACGTGAGCGTCGTCGGACCACCGTCGAGGTCGTTCGTGCCGACGCCGGCGCCGATGAAGCCGTTCTCGGTGACGAAGCACTTGCCGCTGCCGTCGGCGTCGTAGCCGGGAGCCATGCCCGTTCCGTTGGGCGTGACGCGCTCCCACTCACCCGACGTGAGGCTCGCGTCGCTGACGACCGACCAGCCCTTGTTGGACTCGAAGTCGTCCGAGAAGACGTTGGTCCAGTTGAGCGTCGAGTAAGCGGTGTACGTCTCGGTCGGCGCGATGGCCGGCGCGGTGAACGTCTCTGCGCTGATCGTGTCGGCGCTGAAGTAGTAGTCGACCTTGCTGCCGCAGTCGAGCGCCGGCAGGTTGCCCGACCACGTGTTGCCGCCCTGGTAGGCCATCGACTGGCCCGTGAACGGGCCGCCGTCGATGCTCGTGTAGAGCTCGATCGTGCCGGAGTCGAGCGTCGCGGTCCCGACCTCTTCGACCTCGACCGAGATCGCGGTCGTCTGGAACGGCGTCACCGCGTCCGGACGCACGGACGTCGAGCGGAACTGGATCGCGCTGAGGTCGAGCGTGAAGAGGCCCTCCTCGAGGTCGCTGATCACGACCATCTCCGGGCCGAGGAGCGGGTAGACGCCCCAGCCGCCGTAGTAGCCGGCGGAGGACTGGGTCGACGTGTCGTAGGACGCGACGCGCTCCCACGTGTCGTTCGTGCGATCGATCTGGAACACGATGACGCCCGCGCTGTAGTTCGACACGTACACGCGATCGCCGAGCACGATCGGATTGTGCGCGCTGTAGGTCGAGTACGTGCCGGTCGGCGGCGCCACGTACGAGTCGAGCTCGCGCAGCGTCACGCTCGAGCCGTTGTCCGTCATCTTCCAGAGGCGGATCGCGCCGCCCTGGCGCTCGTCCGTCGTCACGACGTACTCGTTGTCCGCCGTCGCCCAAACCGCGTGGCACGAATAGCCTTCGACCTCACCGAGGTAGACGGGCGGCCCCATGTCGAGCGCCGAAACGTCGTAGACGAGCAGCGCGTCCCACTCGGCGACGTACAGGAAGTCGTCGGTCAACGTGATGTCGTGCACGAACCCGGTGCCGAGTCCGCTGATCTCGTAGTCGACCGCGGTGATCGACGCCGGCGCCATCGCCGGGTCGTACGTGCTCAGGTCGAACAGCGCGACCTTGTCGTCCTGCGAGTTCGCCGAAGCGATCCAGCCGTCGGCGCGATAGCTCGTGTTGTGGCTCGTCGAGTACCCGCTCGCCGACACCGTCGTGAGCAGCGTCGGGGACGCGGGGTTCGTGATGTCGTAGATGCCGAACATGTCCGGGCCGTTGTAGTCGAACGAAACGAATCCGAGCGTGACGTTCGAGTCGACGGCGCTGATGCCCGCTTTGATGTCCTGCGCGCTGCAGCTGTCGTTCGGCGAAGGCACCACGATCTGCGTCGTGAGCGAGAGGCTCGAGGGGTTCGAGACGTCGATCACGTCGACGACGTTCAGCCCGAAGCGACCGATGTAGGCGGTCGTCCCGACGGCCCACACGTCCGAGTAGGTGGCGCCCGCGAGGTCGTAGTCGTCGAGGAATGTGGCGTGGAACGCCGGGTCCTGGGCGGAGGCGAGGCTGCCGCCGGCGAACGACGTAGCGAGGGCTAGAAACGCGGACAGGGATCGACCGTTCATGGGGTGTGAGCTCACGGGGGTGCGCTATCCGATCGACACCGTTGGTCGCTCGGATTGAGGGGGGAGGGTTGGAATGCGCGGACGGACCGTCGGGTCAGACGGTGCGCGGAGGGCGTTGGTTCCGTCCAATGCAGGGCTTCGGAGATACCCTACACGTGGAATTGCCCCCGTGGGGGAACGTGGGACGCATTTCCCGCCTCCGACCGGAAAGAAGCGACCGAGCCGCGACGACCGGGTTCGCCCTACCGCTTCGAGTAGTTCTTCAGCACGTACTCGGCCCACGCGACGTCGAACTCCGCCGTGCTCATCCCGAGCCCCGCCTGGAACGCGCCGACGAGCTGCTCGCGGATCGCATCCGCCCGGGGCTTGCCGCCGGTGTCCCAGGGAACCGGCGCCTGCACGGCGTTCAGGAACGCCGCGGGCTTGCCGTCGTCGAGGCTCATCACGAAGTCGACGCGCGACCACAGGATCATGTGCTCGGCGAACTTCAGTTCCTCGTACGTCCGCCACTCGAGCATCTCGTCCGTCGACGGAAAGAAGTCGTGCTCGACGCGACCGCGCACCTTCGGCTCCCACTCGCGATCGTCGTCGGAGCGGCGAATCGCGGCGCCGGGAGGCGAGGTGTAGAGCAGGAAGCGATCGTCCATGCCCCGCGCGAACCAGCGCGCGAGTCCGAGCGTCCACCAGAGCGAACCGTTGTGGGTGAACCCCTGATACCCGTCCGCGAAGTTCTGGATCATCCCGAAGACCACGCCGTAGTGGAACGCCGCATCGCGCGCGTAGGACCCCTCGAGGGACTCGAAGCTGAGCCCGAAGAAGAACGAGTCGCTCTTCTGGAAGTAGTTGCGATACGAGGTCTCGAACGCCTCACCGCAGAACGCCGCGGTGTAGCGCGAAAGGCTGCTGCCCTTCTGGACGAGCAGCACGGCGAGCTTGCCCTGCATCCCGAGATACGGCCCCGCCCCGATCGGGAGGTTCGGATCCATGACGCCGGGCGCGCGGGCGGTCTCGGCGGCCTTCGTCGCCGACGCTTCGTACGCGACGCGCACCGGTGTCGCGTCCTCCAGTCCGAACGCGTCGAGGAACGAGGCGTACAGCTCCTCGAGTCGCATCGCGTAGAGGTGCAACCGCAGCCAGGGGTCGAGCACCTTCGGCTTCGACTTGACGCTCGGGAGCTTGGCCTTGAGGCGCTTCAGGTCCGCGAGCAGGAGCTTCTTGTCGAGACGCTCCGTCGGCACGGCGAGCTCGTCGAGGCTCGACCCGATCTTGAAGTGCTCGGTCTCGACCCAGAGCAGCGGGACGCCACCCAGCGTCTCTTCGACCCCATCCGTGGTGTGCTCGTCCGCGAAGTGGAACGGCCCGAAGCGGACGTACCCCGCGGCCTTCATCGCCTCCGGGTCGTTCTCGGTGTACGGGTCGATGGCGAGCTCGTCGCCGTCCTTGCGCTGCGCCGCCGCATGCGACGACGTCGCGAATCCGGCGATCAGGGCGAACAGAACGGCGGCGACGGAACCGAGGGCCCCGTCGCCGCCATGGATGTCAGCCATCGGACGCACGCGCGCTCGCTACGCGGATTCGTCGCTCGAATCGACGGCGCGCGCGTGTTGCTCGCCGTCGTCGGCGCGCAAGGCGAGTTCGGAGATCTCGCCCAGCCGCGCGACCAGAGCGTTGCGCTTCGCGCGCAGCTTCGTGAGCTCCTTCTTGATCTTGGCGACCTTGCGCGACTTCGGGCCGTCCTTCTCGATCGCGTCGTTCATGCGTCCGTCGAGATCGGCGATCTTCTGATCGTAGCCGTCCATCTCGTCGAGCACGCCGAAGAGCTTCTTGAGCACGGGCTCGTGCTTCGTCTTGTACTCGGCCTCGAGCAGCTTCTCCATCTTGGCCCACAGCTCGGTCCGCGACTGCTCGCCGTTCAGGTCGAGCCGCCCGGAGCCGTCCGCCTTCGCGACGAACAGGTGCGCGGGGCCGTCCTCGGCGAACAGCTTGTGGAACGGGTCGTCCGCTTCGAGCACCGCGGGCGGCAGCTTGACGCAGTGGAACCAGCGCGACATGAGCATGGTCTTCTCGTTGTCGGCACCCTTCGTGAGCAGCGCGTCGTCGGTGCCCGTGCAGGTCAGGCATTCGCGCAGGACGAGCAGCGGCCGCGGGTCGTCGCCCGCGATGACGCCGAAGGCCTGCTCGAGCTCGAGCGCGTGCTTGATCTCGACGGAGATCGAGTCACCGGTCGACTGCTTCGCCTCCGGGACGTACTTCGGGTACGTCCAGTCGATGTCGAGGGCGATGCGACTCGAAGGCCCGCGCATCGCGGTCATGAACGTCCCAAAGTCGGCGGAACCTCCGCCGGCCGTCGGGCCACTGAACGTGGCTCCGGCGGGTGTCGGGCATCACTGCGGCGCGGCGCCGGCCGGTGCACCGAGAACGAAGACGAGCAGGCTGCTGACGCCCGTCGCCCAGAGGCGTGTCTTGAGGGAGTGCGGCATGGGACCAAGGCGATCCTTTTCAGGAGCGCGTTTCCTTTCTCCGTTTGAGTTTCGAGACCTTCGCGGCGCGTTCGCGCAGCTCGTCGCGCTCCTTCTGGAGCTTCGACAGATCCTTTTTGAGCTTCCTCGCCCGCGGCGCGGCCGGGCCACCGTCCTCGACGGCCTCGTCGAAGGCGGTTTCCAGTGTATCGATCCGCTCGTCCAGCTCGTCATATTCGTCCAGAATCCGGCTGAGCAGCTTGAGGGGCTGTTTCGGGTCCCTCGTGTACTCCAGCTCGATGAGCGCCTCCATGGCCGCCCACAGCTCGTCGCCGGTCTGGAGGCCGTCGAAGTCGCGCCGCTCCTCGCCGCTCGCCCGTGCCAGGATGAGGTGCACCGGCGCCTGGCCCTCCTCGGGCTCGCGACCGTCGAAGAGCGCGTAGAGCGGATGCCCCTTCACGCGCGACTGCGACGACAGGCGCACGCAATGGAACCAGCGTGACATCAGCGCCGTGCGCTCGTTCTCGTCGGGGCGCGACAACAGACCGCGCTCCGAACCGATGCACTCGTTGCACTCGCACAGGACGAGCAGCGGCCGTGTGTCGTGGTTGGCGAGAAAGGCGAAGGCGCCCTGTTCGTCGAGCAGCTCGGTCGGCATCGGCGCGACGGGCTCGACCTCGGGCGTGCCGTCCGCGGGCGCCGCGTCGCTCGTGCTCCGGAGTTTGCGCGTCGCCGGGTCGTCCCACTCGATCGTGAGCTCGAGCTGACTCGTCGGAAACCGCCCGCGTGTGAACATCGGAACCGTGCCCGTGACGGTCGGACCGGCGCCCACGGGGCCCCGCGCCCCGGGCGCATTCGGGTCGAGTCCACGCGGTCCGCCGCCGGAGGGCGCGGGATTGCCACCGCCGCCCCCACCGCCACCACCGCCGCCGCCGCCCCCACCACCTCCGCCGCCCTTCCCGCCTCCGGGGGACTTCTGCATGGCGTCGATCGCACCGCCGGCGACGATCGCGAGCGCCAAGACCAACCAGGCGCGGGTCCACCATCGAGCAGCGTGTGTCTTCGAACTCTTCATCGTGTCCCCGCGTCGGGGCGAACCTGGGCGGCCCGCCGATTCTCCTGCCGAATCCATCCTAGCGTGCCCCCGCGAACGATCGTCATCGGTCGACAACGTCGCTCCGGGGACGGGGAGGCGCCGCCGCATCGGGCGCCACCTACCCTTGGTAGGGACTATTCCATCGGCGCGCGTTGGTCGCGCAGATATCCGGGGATTCGCGTCAGATTACGCGCTCGGAACCTCTATGAACGGACTGCCTCGATGTTGCTCGACGGCTACGCTCGACGCGCATTCGGCGCCTCGGCCCTTCCGGAACTCGAGGTACGGGCAGCCCGCGGGGACTGAAACACGGCACGCGCCTTCCGTGGCGGAGCCCTGAGTGGGGGTTGTCCGACGAAGTCCGGCTCAAACCGGCCTCGGTTGCCGCGCGAGACCAGAACTGCGGGGAGAGGCGCAACACCAGTGCAGTCAGTTCAGAACCGCCACGGCGGCCCGGGCTCCGCGACAGCGTTCCCCGAGTTGCATCGGGGAGGCGCGCGGATACGGTTCGCCCAGCCCCGTCGCGTTGCCTACCTCTACTAAGGGCGCGCGCCGGCCGGCCTCTCGCACTCCCCATGAAGGCACCCAGCAGGTCGCGGACGGTTTGGCTCGCCGGCCTCGCCGCGTTGCTCTGGTCGTTCGCCGCGTGGCGCCGGAGCCTCTGGGGCGACGAGTTCCACTCGATGCACCACGCGCTGACCGAGAGCCTCGGCGCGTTCTTCGCCAGCGTGCGCGACGACAACCACCCGCCGGGTGCGTTCTGGCTCGAGCGCGTCTCGGTCCAGTCGTTCGGGCTCTCGGCCTTCGCGCTGCGCCTCCCCTCGCTCGTCATCGGGATCGCGTTCCTCTTCCTCGTGCCACGCTTCACGGCGCACTTCGAGGACGGCGACCGACCGACCACGGGCCGGATCGCGGCGTGGCTCGTCGTGCTGTCCTCCTACACGCTGCTCCTGTTCACCGAGGCGCGCATGTACGCGCTGCTCGCGCTGGCGACGCTCGGCCTGCTCGTCGTGTTGCTCGACACGCTGCTCGGGCGCCCGCCTGGTGGCGGCGACTCCGAAGCGCGCTCGCCGTGGGCGCTCGCGCTCTGGGTCGCGCTCGGGCTGCACTCCCACTACTACTTCGTCCACCAGCTCGCGCTGACCGCGGTCCTCATCGCTGGCGCGCTCGTGAGCTCGCGGGCGATGCGCGCCGCGTTCGGCAAGCGCGCGCGCCGGCTCGTACTCCCGGCGATCGTGGGTGTCGCCGCATGGATGCCCTGGGCGGTCTACGGGTTTCGCGCGCAGCTCGTTCACGATCTGCCGCCCGGCCAGGCGGCCGGCGGCGCGTCGACGCTGGTCGAGAGCATCGCGCACCTGTTCTTCTTCAACACGAGCGTGGGCGGCGCGTGGCTCACGCGCGCGGTCGTGCTACCGGGAATGGCCGTGGTCGGAATCGCGCTCGTGATCGGACTCGTTCGGTTCGTCGCGTACGCGCGCCGCGACGCGCGCCGGCGGCTGTTCGCGCTGCTCACGATCGGATTCGCCTTCGGGCTGCCGCTTTGGGGCTTCGCCGCGTCCGTGCTCGTCGAGCGCTCGACGTACGGCTGGCGGTACATCGCCGGCGCCGCGGCGCCCGCGTTCCTCGTCGCGGCGCTCGGAGTGTCGTCACCCGCGCGATTCGCGCTCGTCCTGCGCACGCTCCTGTGCGCCTCGATGGCGATCGCCACGCTCGTGGTCGCGAGCGCCGGCGGTCAGGAAGATCACGAACGCATGGTGCGCTTCATCGTCGCGAACGCCGCGCCGAACGATGCGGTGATGGACAAGCCGCCGTGGGATCCGGATCCGAAGCGCGCCGAGACGAGTTGGCAGTTCTACCTACCGCGCGTCACGAACGGCGCATCGAACGACGGGCTGCCGCAGCAGCTCCTCTACGCGGAGCTCGACCGTGCACGCGAGTTCGATCGCGTCTGGGTGTGGTTCCGCGACTCCTACTACGGTTGGGTTCACCGCAGCCTGGCGGAGACGTTCGCGAGCGAGGAGGTGTGGAGCATGGGGCCGCAGATGACCCTGCACCTGTTCTCGGAGAAGGTCGGCGCGCCTACTGGCGAGTGAAGATGTCGAAGATCGTCGTCTGCGAGTAGCCGCTCACCTTGCCGCCGCCCGGAACGAAGACGCGACTCTCGAACAGCACGGGGAAGATCCCGTGGCGCGCGGTCGGCATCGGGTCCTCGAGGCGCCACGTGTTCGTCGCGGGATCGTAGACGTCCACGCGGTCGTAGCTGCCCAGTCCGTTCGCCCCGGGGCCGTCGAGCGTCTCGCCGCCCATCACGTAGAACTCGCCGCGATCCCACACCGCTTTCCCCATGCCTCCGCGCGCCTGCGGGAGCGGGGCGAGCGACGAGCCGACGTCCGCGCTCGTCGTCCACGCCGCCGTGTGCGGGTCGTACACGAAGACCGTGTCGAAGCCGTTGGCGACGAAGTTGCCCCCGCGCCGGCCGCCGAAGATCCAGAACTTGGAGCCGTCCGTTCCCGCCGCCGTGTGGTTGCGGCCACCGTCCGGCATGCCCGGCAGCGGCGTCCACACGTCGAGCGCGGGGTCGTACACCGCCGTGTTCCCGACGGTGTAGGTCGAGACGATGCCGCCCGCCGCGTAGATCAAGCCGTCGATCACGCAGGTGCTGACCGAACCCGCGGCCCACGCCATGTCGGCGCCGAGACTCCACTGGTCGAGGACCGGGTCGTAGATCTGCACCCTACCCTCGGCGCCGTTCGACAGTCCGCCGATCAAGTACAGCTTGCCACCGACGACCTCGGCGGAGTGGTGGCTGCCCGCGTAGGTCCGCGCCGCGACCGTCGAGAACGACTTCGCGTAGATGTTGTACGCGAAGGTCGCGGGCGAGGGTTCGCCGACGATGTACAGGATGCCGTCGATTACACCGGCGGCGACTTCGCCGAGCTTGAGGGGCATGTACGACGCGCCGCTCCAATCGCCGGTCTCCTGCCCCACGCCCCAGAGGTAGCGGAACGCGTCGGGGAGGGACGCCGTCGCTTGGTCGACCGTCACCTCGACCGCCTCGAGCGCCTTGGTCGGGTTCGGCTGCGCCGGGACGATGCCCTCGATGCGCGTCGCGCTCACTCGCGTGAGCGCCGCCGGCAACCCGCCGATCGTGACGCTCGTGTTCGCCAGCGTTCCGAAGCCCACGCCCGAGACCGTGAACGGATAGCCGCCGGTATCCGGCGCGCGCCACGGGAAGATGTCGTGAACGACCAAGCCGACCGCCGACAGGTCGTCGGGCGTGAGCACCTGCAACGCGTTCGATGAGTAGTTGATCGCTCCGATCGCGCCGCCCGGCAGCGTGAGGCAACCGAGCGCACCCGTGTACGGCGAGATGACCGTCTGGGTGCCGGCGAAGCGGCCGTCCGCCGAGAGCCGGACGTGGCGCAGGTCGTCGAGGAACTCTTGAACGATGAACTCGCCGCGAATCTGCCCCTGGAACGTGGCGGCGCGGTACTCGTCGATGCCGTCCATCGAAGGCGGCACCCACGTGACCTCGTTGCGGAAGACGCCGGGAATGCTCGGGGGCCCGGTGAGCGAGCCGTAGTAGATGTTCTGACGCGAGTCGTAGCGGCCGCGACTGCGGTTCGGCTGGCCGTAGTAGAGGCCGTACTCGATCAGGTTCAGCTCGTCGCCGTCGAACGGGTCCGCCGTCTCCGTGGTCGGGCCCGTCGAGGCCGCGCCGAAGCCGATGTTCGGGCCGTTGTCCGTCGCGTAGAGCCGCTTCTTCGTCGTGTAGACGAGACCGAACGCGTTGCGCACGCCCGCCGCGTGCACCGCCACGTCCACACCCGGCGCCACGTCGACCGACTGACCGTAGACCTGATCGTTGTTCGGCACCTCGGTCATCGAGTCGACGTACGTGATCGTGCCGTTGAACCCCGGCTTCGACGTCTCGGCCTTGACGATCGCGGCGGAGAGCGGCGACTCGGGCAGGTCGCCCGAGTTCGGGTGCTTGACGCCCGCGTTCGTGTTGCTGCCGACCGAGATGAGGAGGTCGCCGTTGTGGTCGAACACGAGGCCATTGACCGCGTGGTCATGGTTCGACGTCGGCAATCCCGTGATGAGCGACGCCGGCGTGTCGAAGTTCGGCCCCTCGAGCATCGAGACCTGCCCGGTGTAGTCCGACGGTCCCGTGAACGTCGCGCCGCCGTTCACGAAGTGCGTCGCGTGGGACACGTAGAGCCGCACCGGACTGGGCGGGTCGTAGGGGTTGAACGTGATCCCGAGCACGTTCTCGTTCGAGAGCGACGACACCCCGGCGTAGGTCGTCGAGCTGACGACAGACGCATACGTGTCGTCGAACTCGAGCGCCGTGATCTGCCCGTTGTTCGCGCCGACGTACAGCCGTCGATCGGGCCCCCACACCGCGCACGTCGGCACCGCGATCGGCACGGTCAGGACGAGGTCGAAGTCGATCGGCACCGGACCGGTCGGGCTGTACCCGAAGGTGTGCGGCAGGCTCGTGCCCTGCGGCGTCTCGACCGTGACCGGAATGCTGCCCGAGCCGGGCGGCGAGACGAACTCGATGCGCGTCGGGGTCAGCAGCGAGAAGTCGGCGTCGGTCAGGTCCATCCCACCCCAGTGGACCGTGACACTCGAGCTCGGAAAGAACCCGAGTCCGTCGATCGAGATCAGGTTGCCCCCCGCATCGATGCCGATGTCGGGCATCGAGTTGATCACGGGGGCGAACTGCGAGAGGTCGTGCGTGAGGTCCTTCGGCTGCGGCGCAACCATCGGTCCGCCGTTCAGCGTCGCCATCAGCATCAGTGGCAGGTCGGTTTCGGCGGAATCGACCGCGTAGCGCACCTCGATGTTGTACGTCCCCGCCTGGAGGAACATCGGTCCGACGAACGGGCTGCCGTCGAGCTCGATGCGCCGATCGACACCACCGGACGCGAAGATGTCGTAGAACCCGTTCAAGCCGGCGACCACGTCGGCCGTGAACCGAACCATGGTGTCGCCCGTCAACTCCGAGCTTCCGACCGTCGCGCTCGCGCCGAGTGCATACGTGCCGAGGACTTCGGCGAAATCGGGCTTCGCGGGGACGGCGTCGAGCAGCGCGGACGCGCTCGAACCGGACGCGTCGTAGTACGTCGCGAGCACGCCGGGGATCTCGTCACGGCCGACGACGTCGAGCACCGTCGAATCCGCGAACGTGCGCGTCGGCAGCGCGTCGTCGCCGATCGTGAGCTGCACGGTGTGCGTGCCGAGCGCGAGGACCTTGGACGTCACGGGCGAAGCCGAGAACGGCACGCCGCCCGCCTTCCACTCGTACGTCGAGATCACGCGGCCGGGCTCGTGCGTGTGCGATGTGCTTCCGTCGAGCGCGACCGACTCGGAGCCGTTGCCGTCGTAGTCCACCGTGACCGGATCGGACGAGATGACAACGTGCAGATAGGGGTCACCCGAGTGCCCCCCGAGTCCGGACAGTTCAACCGCGAGTTCGTCGACCGCCGCGTCCGCGTCGAACTCTCCGTCGAAGACGAGCGCGAGCGAGTCGTACTGCTCGACCGTCGGTGCGAAGGTCACGCTGACGGGAACCGGCGCGCCCTTCTTGATGTCGAGGAAGATCGGGTGACGCACGTTCCCGGTCGAACCATGGAACGTCGTTCCTCCGATGTCGACGCTCCACGCCGCGCCGTGCCCGGCGCCGCCGAGCTCGATCGAAAGCCCGAGCAGCTTCGCGACCTTCGAACCGGAATTGGAGAGTGTGATGGCGAGCTGCTCACTGCCCCCCGATGCCACCGCGCCGAAATCCAGACGGGTCACCGACGCGGACACGTCCGCGTGGGGAACACCGACGACCGAGACCGTCGGGCCGACCTTCTTCGGGGCCTTTCGTCTCGAGCCCTGGGCGGACGCAAGGGGAGCTAGGAGGAGCAGGAGTCCCGCCGCCACAATGGCGAGGCCTACCTTCATCGTTGTCGAGCGCGTGTTCTGTGGGAAGCAGATGGGAGCAAGGAACCCACCACAGTCTACCTCGCCGCGCCTCTCGCGGAGCTTAAAGGAGGGGTTCTACCGAGGCGGATGCGGGGGGAACCCCACACCTCCGCCGCACGTCCTTGGCTTGGACGCGCGCGACCCGCGCTCGGTTCCGTCCGCGCTATCCTTGGCCCGGCCCCCTCCCCGGCGTGCACGCCCCCACCGAGACCGACGTCCCTTGATCCACCGCTCGACCGCCCGCGCGTTTCCGCTCGCCCTGCTCCTCTGCCTCGCACCGCGGGCCGCCGCCCAGGACGCCCAGGACGCCCGCGGCGACCTCCAGCGGCTCGATCTCCCGGACGAACCCGGCGTCGAGCTCTCGCTCCCGATCCGCATCGAGGGCGTCGACGACCGGCTCGACCTCCGGCGCCACTCGCTGCGCGCCGACGATGCGCGCGTGCGCGTGTTCGTGCGTGACCAGGACGGCGAGCGCTACGAGCACGTCGAGGCGCCGCCCGTGCGCACCTATCGCGGCGTGCTGGCGAGCTCGCCCGCGACGGTCGTCCTCGGCAGCTTCACGGCGCGCGGCTTCGAGGCCGAGATCGAGAGCGTCGACGGCCCGGGCTGGACCGTGCGCCCGGCACGCGATGGCTACTACGAGGTCGCGCGGCGACGCCACGACCACGCCGCGTTTCCCGCCGCGTGCGGCGTGGCCGAGGCACCCGCGCCCGCGCCGCAGTCCAACCCGAAGAAGCCGCTCGTCCCCGGTGCATCGTTCTGCCGACTGCAGCGCGCGGAGATCGCGTTCGACGCCGACTACGAGTACTTCGGACTCCATGGCTCGTCGACCGCGAACGTGATCGCGCAAATCGAGGCGCACATGAACCTCGTCGACTACTTCTACGCGCGCGACGTGCTGATCACCTACGCGATCACGGGCTACGTCATCCGCACAGTACCGTTCTACACGCCGACGAACGGCGGTGAGCTGCTCGATCAGTTCCGCGCCGAGTGGAACGCGAACCAGGGCGCGATCCCGCGCGACATCGGGCACCTGATGACGGCCAAGCCCGGCGCGCTGATCCAGTACGGCGGGCTCGCATGGGTCGGCGTCGTTTGCACGAGCTCGGCGTACGGCTGGAGCCTCGACTCCGCCGGCATCATCGGGCACGAGGTGGGACACAACTGGGGCGCCGGGCACTGCCTCGACCCGTCGCCGTGCAACAACATGTGCGGCGCGTGCCTCAGCGTCGCGCCGAACACGAAGAACGTGATCCTCGCGCACCGCAACTCGCGCACGTGTCTCGAACCGGCGCCCGCGTACCCGACGCCGCTCCCCCCCTACGCCCATCCCGAGTCGCGCACGTTCACGAAGGCGAAGTACGGCGCGATTCCCCCCGCACGCTTCGACGTGCTCGCGAACGACCACGACGGCAACTGCGACGGGCTGTTGCTCGCGGACCACGACAAAGAGAGCGCGAACGGCGGGCGCGTGGAGACGGTGATCGGCGCGCGTGGCGCCCTCGAGCTCCAGTACACGTTCCCGTCCGAGCCGTTCGTCGGCGCGGACACGTTCGGGTACACCGTGCTCGACACCTCCGGAATGACGAGCGAGGGTACCGTGACGATCGACGTCCGCTCGCCGGGCGTGGAGGCGTATTGGTCGTTCGACGACCAGGCGGGTACGACGGTCGTCGACTCGTCCGGCAACGGCTACGACGCCGTCGCGCAGCAGGCGGTCGAGTGGGTCTTCCCGGGCATCGCGAACGGCGCGATGCGATTCAACGGCGTCGACCAGCTGCTCGACACGAACACGAAGGACTTCTCCGCGCCGTGGAGCGTCTCGGCCTGGATCGGGCGCAAGCCGACGCCCGGCGCGGCGAGCGCGCTCGCCGAGTCCTCCGACGGCAGCTTGCGCACGGAGCAGTGGAACAACACGACCGAGGCCGGCGTCACGAAGTACGGCAGCGGCGACGCGTCGTTCGGACACACGCTCGCGCTGCACACGTTCAAGCACGTGGTCTGGGTCGGGACGAAGGCGTCGACCGCGCTGTGGGTCGACGGCGCGTACATCGGCGAGGTCCCCGTCGCGATCCGCGCGCCGATGGCGCCCGCCAGCCGCGCGAACGATCCGCTCGCCGCCGTGGTCGACGACCTGCGCGTGCACAACCACGCGCTGACCGCGGCCGAGATCCAGGACCTCTACCTGCGCGGCGGCGGAGCGGTCGCACCCGCGCCGCGCGACGGCGCGAAGAAGGGGGTCGGTTCCACGCCGCTCACGTGGGTCGCCGGGCTCGCCGCCGACTCGCACGACGTCTACTTCGGCACGGACTGGAAGGCGGTGCGCGACGCGCAATTCGGCGCGCCCGAGCACCTCGGGACGTTCGTCGCGAACAGCGCGCCCGCCGGCCCGCTGCTCGCGGACACGACGTACTACTGGCGCGTCGACACGAACGTCGGCGCCGAGGTGATCGGCGGTCCGCTCTGGCAGTTCCGGCTCAGCGATCGCTGGCAGTGGCGGCTCGACGAGCTCGCCGGGACGACGGCGGCGCAGGAGACCGGCGGACAGAACGCGACCTACCTCGGCGGCGCGCTCCTCGGGCAGCCCGGCGCGACGCCCAGCACGGGCACGAGCGTGCGGCTCGACGGTTCGAACGACACGGTGCGCATCTCGGCGCTCGACCTGCACACCGACGCGGCGACGTTCACGATGTGGCTCCGGCGCGACGGTGCGCAGGCGGACTTCCGCGGGCTCATGTTCTGCCGCGACGGTGACACGACCGCGGGCATGAACCTGTCGACCGGACATCAGCTCGGCTACCACTGGAACGGCGACTCGGCCACGTGGTCGTGGAACTCGGGGCTCGTCGTGCCCGACAGCACGTGGGTCTTCGCGGCGCTGGTCGTGGCTCCCGGAAAGGCGACCCTGTATCTGGGCGACGGCGGCGCGCTCGCGTCGGCCGAGAACCTCGTGTCGCACGGCATCGAGGAGTTCAACGGCGTCACCGAGTTGGGCCTCGACAGCTGCTGCGGACGCTACTTCCGCGGCTGGATCGACGACGCGCGCGTGTATGGTGAGGCGCTGACGTCGAGCGAAATCGACGCGATCTACCAAGCCTCTCTCTGATCCCGTGCAAACCCTGAGCCTCGCTTCCGACCCCGCCGCCGCGCTCGCGACCGCCCGAGAAACGTCCCGCGCGCACCCCGTGCTGCTCTTCAAGAAGAGCCCGATCTGCCCGACGAGTCATCGCGCCGAGCGCGAGTTCGAACGCTGGCTCGCGACGCTCGACGACGGAGCGGCGCTCGCGGTCGCCGTGATCGACGTGATCGCCGAGCGCCCCCTCGCCCGCGGCTTGACCACCGCGCTCGGCATCGCGCACGAGTCGCCGCAGGCGCTCTGGTTCGAGGACGGCGAACTCGCGTGGCATGGAAGCCACGGTCAGCTCGACGAAGCGCGTTTCGCCGAGCTGTTCGCGACGGCGGCGGGCGGCTAGCCCGGATCATTCATGAGGATGTGCGGCAGTAGCTGCAACTCGGTTCCTGCCGGTGCTTTGCGGGCGTTGGCCCCGGAGGCGACCTTGTCAGGTCGTCGAGGACGCCGACGTTCGCAAAGTGCCGGCAGGGGCCGAGA
>JAJDEV010000257.1 GCA_029259605.1 Planctomycetota bacterium
CTCGAGTCGCGGGGAGTTGTGGGCGTTCTCAATCGATTCACGCGCAGCGCTTCGCGCTGCTGCGGCACAGGCTCGCTTCGCTCGCGTGCCGCGGTTCGCAACGGAACAGGGGTTTACACGGCAGCTCTACGGTTTCCGGAATGGGCGATGAGGCGTTCGGGGACTTGTTGGCGATCGCGGTCGATCTGGCGCAACAGGCCAAGCGGCGACACGGCAGCTGCTACGGTTTCCGGAAGAGCCGATGAGATGTTCGGGAAGTTGTCCCTTGGATCTCCCAGGTACGGGGAGTTGTTGACGTTCTCTATCGATTCACGCGCAGCGCTTCGCGCTGCTGCGGCACAGGCTCGCTTCGCTCGCGTGCCGCGGTTCGCAACGGAACAGGGGTTTACACGGCAGCTCTACGGTTTCCGGAATGGGCGATGAGGCGTTCGGGGAGTTGTAACCGGAGTGCGACCGGCTGGTTGCGCGCGGCGCGTGAATCGGTGGCTTCCCCACCACGCGCGGGGCTTTGCCTGAGCGCGCGCGCTCCCGCATGGGCTGGACGCTGGCGCAACGGCACTTGGAAGTCTCCGGCACTTCCAACGGGGACAACGCTCGGTTCGGGGACTTGTCACCGGAGTGCGGCCGGCTGGCTGCGCGCCGTGTGCGCACGGCGCGCCGCGAAGCGGCGCATGCCGTGCAGCGGGGCGAAGCCCCGCGCGTCAATCGGTAGCGCCCGCGGCTCGCAACACGCGAGCGAAGCGAGCCTGTGTTGCAGCAGGGCGAAGCCCTGCGCGTCCAACGGGCGCCTGCGGCCGGCGGGACGCGAGCGAAGCGGGCCTGTCCCGCTGCGGCGCGGTCGCGCCGCGCGTGAAACGGTGGTGACGTGCCCGAGTTCCCGAACCGGACGTTGTCGCCGTTGGAACTGCCGGAGACGTACAAGTGCCGTTGCGCCAGCGACCAGCTCGTGCGGGAGCGCGCGCGCTCAGGCGAAGCCTGGCGCGTGGTGCGGGAGCACGCCGCCATGGGAGCGCGCGCGCGGGCGGTCACGCCCGCGCGTAGTGGAGGAGCGCGGTGCCCGGTGCGTTCGGCTCGGAGCACCACACCGGACCGGCGTACTGCGTGGTCCACGCCGCACGCGGGCGTCGCGCGGCCTGGGTGCTCCCGCGCTCCCCGCCTACCGCAGTTCGCGCGGCGGTGATCGCCCACGCGCGCGCTTCCGTACGAGCTGATCGTTGGCGCAACGGCATGCCCGAGTTCCCGAACCGGACGTTGTCGCCGTTGGAACTGCCGGAGACTCTCACGGGCCGTTGCGCCAGCGGCCAGCTCGTACCGGAGCGCGCGCGCTCAGGCGAAGCCCGGCGCGTGGTGCGGGAGCACGCCGCCACGGGAGCGCGCATGGTGGAGGAGCGCGGATGCCCGGTGCGTTCGGATCGGAGCACCACACCGGACCGGCGTACTGTGTGGTCTGCGGCGCACGCGGGTGTCGCGCGGCCTGGGTGCTCCCGCGCTCCCCGCCTACCGCAGTTCGCGCGGCGGTGATCGCCCACGCGCGCGCTTCCGTACGAGCGGATCGTTGGCGCAACGGCATGCCCGAGTCCCCGAGCCGGACGTTGTCGCCGTTGGAAGTGCCGGAGACGCACAAATGCCGTTGCGCCAGCGGCCAGCTCGTACGGGAGCGCGCGCGCTCAGGCGAAGCCTGGCGCGTGGTGCGGGAGCACGCCGCCATGGGAGCGCGCATGGTGGAGGAGCGCGGATGCCCGGTGCGTTCGGCTCGGAGCACCCCACCGGACCGGCGTACTGCGTGGTCCACGCCGCACGCGGGCGTCGCGCGGCCTGGGTGCTCCCGCGCTCCCCGCGGACCGCAGTTCGCGCGGCGGTGATCGCCCGTGCGCGCGCTTCCGTACGGGCTGGGCGCTGGCGCACCGGCCTGCCCGCGTCCCCCAACCGAACGTTGTCGCCCTTGGACGTGCCGGAGACTCTCACCGGCTGTTGCGCCAGCGACCAATCCATACGGGAGCGCGCGCGTTCAGGCGAAGCCTGGCGCCTGGTGCGGGAGCGCGGTGCACGGTTCGTTGGAGCGCGAATGCGCGGTGCGTTCGACTCGGAGCAACGCGCCGGGCCTGCGTACTGCGTGGTCCGCGGCGAGCTGGTCGCGGGCGTCACGCCGCGCGCGCGTCCTCCGCGTCCAAGCGTCGACAACGTCCCGTTCGGGGACTCGCGCACGTCCCCATCGTCCAACGCTCCGCCCAACGCAGCGCTGGGGCACGGGCTCGCTGCCCCCGCTGGCGAGGCTCGGAGCTCGACGCGGGCGGGAGTTGCGCCCCGGAACGCGTTCGCGCTCAAGGCGGCGGGAGCGCGTCGCCGATCGGAGCCGGGTTGGGGGGCGAGGACCGTGGGGGTCGTCGCGGGTTCTGGGTTCCGTGCTTCGAGGGGGCACTGTGATTCGACGCTTTCTACCGCACGCCAAGGCCTTGTTGGTCGCGTGTGTCGCGCTCGGCTGTGCGCTGATGATCGTGGGCGCGCTGCGCCGGGGCGCTCGGGTGGGCGGGGGGCCGGTGCCGTCCGCGGACGCGCTCTTCGGGGGCTCGGACGTCGCGGTCGAGATCGCGACGCGGGAGATGACGCGCGTGTTCTCGCTGCGCACGCGCCCGCCGGAGGGGGGCGAGTCGATCGGGATCACGTTGGACGGCCGCTTCCACCTCGTGAGCCTGGATCTCGGTCCGACTCGCTCGCGCATCCTGTGCTTGATCGAGCCCGGGGCGAGGGCCGCGCATCGCCAGCTGGTGCACTTCGAGCTCGCGGGCCCGGCGCCGACCCTCGAGCTCGCGGCGAGCGTCGCGCGCGAGGGGCTGAAGAAGGCGTCGGTGTTCGACGTCGATTGGGAATGGAGCGCCAAGCTCGATCCCCAAGGCGCGTCGTCCGCGTAGACGCGAGCGAGAAGGCGTGAGTCGCGACGGCGCGACGCGTAGAGTCTCGGGATGAGGCACGCGTTCCGTCGGGCGAGGAAGATCCAAGCGGGATGCGTTGTCGCGCTCGCGCTCGTCGGTTCGGTCGCGTCGCAGGCGAGCGGCGGCCCGCCGGCGCTCGACGCCGAGCCCGCGCTGCGCGTGCTCCTCGCCCGGGCCGAGCGCGTCGCGATCACGCTCGACGCGCCGGCGGGTCTCGAGGTCGGCGCGGGTGCGCTGCGCCTCGAGGCCGGTCTCCTGACCATCGAGTCCTGCGAGGACGGCGGCCGGCCGGCCTGGCGCATCGCGGGCGGTTCGCAGCGCGTGACGGGCGAGGGCGTTCTGCGCAGCGGCGGCACGCCGATCTTCGCGCTCGACGCGACGCCCGACTTCGGCGCGCCGCGGCGTCTGCGCTTCGACGGCGACCTTGTCCTGCGTGCGAGCGCGGGGCACGTCGAGGTCATCGAGCGCGTGTCGATGGAGACCTACTTGGCGAGCGTCGTCGGCGCGGAGATGAACGCGAAGTGGCCGGCGCAGGCGCTCGCCGCCCAGGCGATCGTCGCGCGCAGCTACGCGGCCGCGCGCTGGATGGATCGTTTCGACGAGCCCTGGCACCTGCACTGGCACTACGGCGTCGACATGGCCTATCACGGCTGGACGGAGACGCGCGCGAAGGTGGCGGCGGCGATCGCGTCGACGCGCGGTGAGGTCCTGATGTTCAGGGGCTTTCCGATCCTCGCGCTGTTCCACGCCAGCTCGGGTGGACGCACCGAGGCGTTCGAGCGCATCAAGCCGGGCGTGCTCGCGCCCGATGGCAAGACGCGCATCGCGGCGGCCATGCCCGTCGTCGACGACGCGGCCGCGATCCCCGGCGCCGCGGCGCTCAACCTCTCCGCGACGCACGGACGTTGGAAGACCGACATCCCGCTGCCCGAGGTCACGGAAGCGCTCCAGCGTTGGTCCGCCGCGGACGCGAAGCGCACGCGCTTCGGCGTCGTCGAAGGCGTGTCCGTGCTCGCGCGCCACGAAGACTCGGGGCGCGTCGCGACGGTCAGCATCCGCCACGTCATCGACGGCGAGCGACGCTTCAAGACGCTGCCCGCGACCGACTTTCGCCTGGCCGTCAGCCCGGTGAAGATCCGCTCGGTGCTGTGGGATCGCTGCGTGATCGCCGCGCAGAAGCCGGGCTACCTGGTTCTCGAAGGCCGCGGCTTCGGCCACGGTTGCGGCCTGAGCCAGGTCAGCGCGTGGTACCTCGCGCGCCAGGGCAAGACGCCCGAAGAGATCGTCGCGCGCTTCTATGCGGGCGCGGTCATCGAGCGCCGCTACTGAGCGCGCGCTACTCGACGCTGATCGTCGCCTTGGCGATGAACAGCCGCTCGGTCGTCTGGCCGCTCCCGCCGCCGCCGCGTTCTTCGAGCGCGCGCACCGTCTCCATGCCCTCGACGACCTCGCCGAAGATCGTGTGCTTGCCGTTCAGGTGCGGCGTCGGCACGAAGGTCAGAAAGAACTGGCTGCCGTCCGTGCCCGGTCCGGCGTTCGCCATCGACAGGAGTCCCGGTCGGTCGTGCTTCACGTCCGGGCTGAACTCACCGTCGTACTTGTAGCCCGGTCCGCCGCGGCCGGCGCCGAGCGGGTCACCACCCTGGGCCATGAAGCCCTGGATGACGCGGTGGAAGACGATGTCGTCGTAGAAGCCGAGGCGCGTGAGGTAGATCGTGCTCGTGACGTGCATCGGCGCGACGTCGGGCATGAGGCGGATCTTCATCGAGCCGACGTTCGTCTCGAGGTTCCAGAAGTACGACTTGCCCGGCGCGAAGCTCACGACCGTCGGCATCGGGAGGTTCAGCTTCCAGTCGGACGCGTTCTTGTCGATCGTCTGCGCGGCGATGAACGTGTCGACGGCCGCCAGGGCGACGTCGGCGGAGGAGGCGGAGGTCGGGGCCGCCGTCTCGACCACGGGCGCGTCGGCCGGCTGCTTCGCCGCCGGCGCGTTGTCTGTCTCGGCGATCTGCTTCGTGCAGCTCGCCCCCAGAAGCGCGAGGCCGAGCCCGATGGCGCCGATTCCGTTCCACTTCATCTCCGATCCTTCGCGCTTCTGCATTCCGTTCGCTCCGACGTTGGTGTGGGTCTCTCTCTCCGTTGGACGAGCGGCCCGCTCGGGCACCCGATTCGTCCGCGGGCGCGTACCGTACTGGATCGGCCGGCGATGTCGACCGGCCGCCCCGACCTTCGTCAAAGGATCGCGCGCAGCGTGGCGCGCGACACGTTCGCTCCGCACAGGACGATCGCCACGCGCTTCCCGGCGTAGCGCGCACGCGTCCGCTGAAAGGCCGCCACGGCCACGCCGGCCGCGCCCTCGATCAGCGTGTGGTGGTGCTCGATGACCCCGCACATCGCGGCACGGATCTCGTCCTCATCGACCAGCTCGAAGCGATCGATCGTGTGGCGGCACAGGTCGAACGTGATCGAGTCGTGCTCCATGCCGCCCGCCGTTCCGTCCGAAAGCGTCGGCTCCGAGGGCAGGTCGAGCACGCGCCCCGCCTCGAGCGACGCGCAAAGGACGGCCGAGTTGCGCGGCGAGCAGCCGACGACCTCGACCTCGCGGCCGAGCGCGCGCAGGTAGCCGCCCACTCCGGAGATCAGGCCGCCGCCGCCGACGGCGACGAAGACGGCGTCGAGGTCGGGCGCGTCCTCGGCGAGCTCGAGCCCGATCGTGCCCTGGCCGGCGACGACGAACGGATCGTTGTAGGGGGAGACGTACGTCGCGCCGGATTCGACGGCGAACGCGCGCGCCGCGTTCTCGGCCTCGACGCAGTCCGCACCTTCGAAGCGCAGCTCGGCACCGAGCGCGCGCACCGCGGCGAGCTTGCCCTCGTCCGCGGTGGTCGGGACGAACACGATCGCGCGCGTGCCCACGTGCGCCGCGGCGTGCGCCACGCCCGCGCCGTGGTTGCCCGTCGAGGCG
Source organism: Planctomycetota bacterium (assembly GCA_029259605.1). Taxonomy (GTDB): domain Bacteria; phylum Planctomycetota; class UBA1135; order UBA1135; genus OFTM281. The sequence continues at coordinate 5,896 of JAJDEV010000257.1, forward strand.
GTGACGACGCCCGCCGCGCGCTCTTCGCTCGACAGCATCGTCAGCCTCGAGAGCGCGCCGCGCAGCTTGAACGAGCCCGTGCGCTGCAGGTTCTCGAGCTTGAGGTCGACGCGCGCGTCGACGTCGGCGGAGAGCCAGGGCGAGGGTTCGAGCGGCGTGCGCCGGATGCCGCTCCGAATGCGTGTGTGCGCCGCCTCGACGTCGTGTCGCAGGTCCATGGCGCGCAGTCTACGTCAGCGCGCGGGTCGCGACACGACCGAGCGTGTGCGCAGCGTGCCGAAGTGGCGCGTGGGCCGGAACGCGGTCGGGCTCGGGTTCGTCACGCTCTCGCGAAGTCGGCGCAGCTGCTCGGCCACCGGGCCGACCGGCGCGAGCGGTCGCTTCTCCTTCGGATCGAGCCGCAGGTCGTACAGCTCCTCGGTGCGATCGAAGAGCGTGATCAGCTTCCAGCGCGGCGTGATGATCGCCTCGTCCGGACGCCCCCAGCTGTCGACGTACAGCCACTCGCGTCCGGGCCCTTCGCCGAGCAGCACGTTCGCGAACGACTCGCCGTCGATCGGCGCGCGGACGCGCAGCCCGATCAGATCGGCGAAGGTCGGCAGGATGTCGATCACGTGCACGAGCGCGTCCGTCTCGACGCCCTGCGGCAGGCGCGAATGCGACAGGATGAAGGGAACGCGCACGCCGTCCTCGAAGCAGCTCAGCTTGACGCGCTCGGGATCCTGGTCGGGGCGCGTCGCGTCGGTCTCCGAGTGCGGCGCCGAGTTCGTATACCCCGGCGTCCCGTTGTCACCGAGGAAGAGGATCAGCGTGTTGTCGCCGAGCAGCGGTAGGAGCTGCCCCATGACGAAGTCCGCGCCGATGATCTCCGACTCGTACTTCTCGCGGTTGCGCGCGAACTTCGGCGCCTTGTACCACGGATAGAGGATCGATTTGGGCGGCACGATGAACGGCGCGTGGGCGGCGAGGAAGTTGACGAACGCGAACTTCGGCCCGCGCGTCGTCGTCCACCAATCCGAGAACGCGTCGCGCAGCGCGATGGTCCGCTGTGTCGAGTCGAGCACCGCCGTGCCGTCATCGAGGCGCAGCCACTGGTTCGCCGGGCTCGTGCAGCCGATCGGCATCCCCGCGCGCACCGCGTCGTAGCCGCGCAGGTGCGGCGTCATCTCCCACGGTCCGATGGCGTTCGCGCCGAGGTGCCACTTGCCGAAGTGCGCCGTCGCGTAGCCCGCGGCCTCGAAGATGCTCGTGAGGTTGAAGTCGCCGTGGTCGCGCGTCTCGCTCGACGGCGGATCGCAATCGCCGCCGTGCTTCCGTCCGATCCACTGGCTGTGGAAGAGCGCGTCGCGTGTCGGCTGGCAATAGGCGTGGCTGTAGGCGCGACGGAAGCGGACGCCCGTGCTCGCGAGGTAGTCGATCGTCGGCGTGCGCGTGACGTCGATGTCGGAGTCCGCCACGTCGTCGATCATGAAGATGACGACGTTCGGCAGGTCGATCTCGCGCGTTTGCTGGTCCTCGGCGCGGACGGGCGTGGCGAGCAGGGGCGCGAGTGTGAGGCAGAGCGTGGGGAGCATACGCCCTGATTCTACCCCGTTTCGCCGCGCGCGGCGGCCCCGTCAGCGGGCGAAGTACTCGACGTGCTCGACGACGCGCTCGTCCTCGATGCGCAGCACGACCGTCGCCGGGATCGCGCGTCCGCCTTCGGCGTCCGCCGGGGTCGCCAGGATCGAGAGGACGACGAACGGGCCGCTCGTGAAGACGCCGTCCGTGGCGTACGCGTCGCGCTCGGCGTACGCGCGCCGCAGAGCCGCCGCGACTTCGGCGGCGCCGCGTGCGGTCGCGCCGTCGCCTGCGAGCGGTGCGCGATACGTCGCCGCCGTCGCGAGCGTCGTCGCCGCCGCGTCGATCTCGTCGCCGAAGAGCTGATCGAGGTACGCGTGCGCGATGCGCTTCCGTTCCGCGGAGCCGTCGTCGCGCTCGGTGAACTGGCGCAGGATCGAACCGTAGTCGATGTAGTCGGTCTGGTGCGCGACGCGGCCGTCCTCGATGCGCAGCACCGTGAACGCCGACACCTCGCTCGTCACCGTCTCGTTCTCGGCGCCGATCAGCCCCGCGTCCCCGCGCGTGCGATAGCGGAGCGACAGCGCGACGTGCTCGCCGCGCACGAACACGCGCGCGAAATCGACGGTGGTCGCCGACGTGCCGGTGTTCGTGCCCTTGAAGAACCCCAGGATCGCGTCGCGCCCCTCGATGTGGCGCGGCGTGCCGGCGAGCGCCGCGGCCGTCGGATCGTCGAACACCGCGTCCGGGGCGAGCAGCCCTTCGAGTTCATCCGTCCGGCCCTGGGCGAGGAGCTGCACGTAGCGTTCGGCGAGGCCGCGTTCGACGGAGCGCTCCTCGGTCTGCGCGCTGGTCGGCCCGGCGAGCGCCGCGAGGAGCACGAGCGCGCGCGGGATCAGGTGGAGCGGGGGCATCGTGCGGTGGGGCTGGGTGGCAGGTGCGGACCGCCGCGACGGGGCGTTTCCGACGCGACGGACATCGTAGGGGATGGGAGGAGCGCGCGTGTGGCAACAAGTGGGGCCAGAGGGGGGAGCCTGGGGCGACGCCCGTTCGACGCGCCCGGCGGCGCGGGTCTTCCCGCGGACGCGGCGGAAAGGCGCACCTCCCGCTGGCTTCGCGGAGCGCGCGGCGCAGGATGGGCGCCCGATGGGCGCGACTTGGGATCCGGAGGAGGTCGTCGGGCCGGAGCTCGCGCGCGAGCTCGTCCGCCGCGCGGCACCCGAGCTCGCCGACGCGTCGGTCGAGCCCTACGGCGCCGGCTGGGACAACACGGCCTACCGCGTCGATGGCAAGTGGATCTTCCGCTTCCCGCGCCGCGCGATCGCGGTGGCGTTGATGGAGGCCGAGTGCCGACTGCTGCCGACGCTCGCGGCTCGCCTCCCGCTCGCGGTGCCGAATCCCGCGTTCGTCGGGACGCCGTGCGACGCGTTCCGCTGGCCGTACGCGGGGTACCGCGAGCTCGAGGGGAGCACGGCCTGTCGCGCGGTGCTCGACCGTGGCGAGCGCGAGCGCGCGGCGCCGGTCCTCGGACGCTTCCTCGCGGCGCTGCACGCCGTTCCCGCGGACGACGCCCGCGCGCTCGGGACGCCGCCCGACGACTTCCGCCGCCTCGACCTGCCATACCGCACGACGCAGCTGCGCGAGCGCTTCGACGCCGTGCGCGCGGCCGGGCTGTGGGACGACGTCGCGGTGTTCGAGCGCATCGTGAGTGACGTGCCGCGCGACTGGACGCCGCGCGCGGACACGCTGTGCCACGGCGACCTCTACTCGCGCCACGTGCTCGTCGACGCGGCGCGCGAGCCGTGCGGCGTCATCGACTGGGGCGACGTCCACCTCGGCGACGGCGCGGTCGACTTGGCGCTCGTCCACGGCTTCCTGCCGCGCACGGCGCACGACGCGTTCCGCGCGGCCTACGGAGCGATCGACGAGGCGAGCTGGCGCGTCGGTCGCTTTCGAGCGCTGTTCTCCGCGCTCGCGACGCTCGCGTACGCGCACGATCAGGGCGACGTCGCGTTGCTCAACGAGTCGCGGACGGCGCTGGCGTTCCTCAAAGGAGGTTGAGGATGCCGAGTCCCTTGGCGTCGTACAGCGTCGCCGGCAGGGCGAGGTAGTTCACGTCGGTCGAGTAGATCGACGTCCAGGGCAGCGCGTCGCGGTCGGACATCAACCCGAGCGCGACGGCCGCGAACGCGCGCGCGCGCTCGGGCTTCTGCTCGTCCTGGAGAACGCGCAACACGGGCGCGACCGACGTCGCATCGCCGACGCGCCCGAGTGCGCGCGCGAGACCAGCCAGCGCGGCGAGGGAGTTCGTGTGTTCGAGCTTGGCGGCGAGCAGGGAGACGATCGAGCGGTCGCCCAGCAGGCTCAGCGCGATCGAGCCGTCCCGCAGGAGGTGCGGGCGATAGGTCGCACCGGCGACGATGTCGCGCAGCTCGTCGAGCGTCGCGCTGCGCCCGAAGCTCGCGAACGCGCGCGGATCCTGGCCCACGAGCGCGAGCCCGATCGCCGCGTGGGCGCGCGAGCTGTCGTCGCCCGTGGCCACGACCCGTTCGCGCAACGCGGCCCCGGCGGCGGGATCGCCGAGGATGCCCGCGGCGATCGAGAACGCGCCGACGTCGAGCGGTGAGCGCGAGCCGGAGAGCAGGTCGGCGACCGCGTTCGACGCGTCGGTGACCGACGCCGTGCCGCGCTCCTTCTCGAACACGGCCAGCGCGAGCGCGGACCAACGCGCGCGATCGTTGCGCCGCTTGGCCATGCCGCTGAGCAGCTCCTTGCGCAGCCGGATCGCCGCGTCCTGGGCCGGCGACGACGCGGTGTCGAGGGAACGGCGCGCGACGACGCGCGCGCGGGAGAACAGCGCGAAGTTGCGCAGCGTGCGGTCGTCGGCCGCGGCCTCCAGCACCGCGTCGACGCGCCCGCCGAGCTCACTCGAGTCGCCGGCATCCGGTGTGCTCGGCACCAACGCCGAACCGATCGAGCCCAGCGCCATGATGCAGCCCACCTGGACCTCGACCGGAGTGCGGCGATCCTCGGCCGCGTCGATCAGCGTCGCGCACACGCGCCGCCGCAGCTGCTCGCTCGTTGGCCGCAACGGACCGTCGGAGAGCGCGAGCTGTCGCGCCTCCGCGCCGACGAGCGCCGCGAGCGCGCCCGGGATGTGCGCGCGCACGAAGCGACCCGTGTCGCGCTCGGCGAACACGTCGAGCAGCACCGCGATCTCGGCTTCGCGCGAGACGCTGGCGGGGAGCACCGTGCCCTTCTTCACCTCGCGCTCGTCGCGCAGGATGCCGGACCACGTGAGCGGAACGCGACCGAGCGCGATGACGCACGCGGTCTGGACGTCGGGTCTCGCCGACTCGTCGCCCGCGAGCGCGCGCGAGAGGGTGTGCACGACGAAGCGCCGCACGTCCTCGCGCTCGGACTGCTGCCCGACGAGGCCGAGCGCGTAGGCGGCGAAGGCGCGCGTGCGCACGCTGACCTCGCTCGTGTCGGCGAGCCGATGGCCGGCCGTCGTGTCGAGCAAGAGATCGGACAACACGAAGGCCGACGACTCGCTGCCGAGGATGCCGAGCGCGATCGTCGCCGTCTCGGCGAGCTCCTGGTTCGCGTCTGCGAGGAACGGCTTGAAGTCCGCAACGAGGTCCGGGCGTTCGTCGGGGGCGAGGTCGTCGCCGAGGCGCGCGAGCGCGATCAGGCAGCCGGTGACGACGTCGTTCGAAGACGACGTCGTGAGCGCCGCGCGCAACGCGGGCAGGATCTCCTCGAGCACCTGCTGGCGCGTCACGCGCAGGCCGCTGGTGGACGTCGCCTCGTCGGGTGCGGTGCGATCGCGCAGCGCGAGGTACGGCTCCTTGTTGAACTCCCACCACCAGCTCCACGCGAGCCAGTCGACCTCCGCAGCACTTCCGCCGGTGGCGGACGAACCCGCGCCCGAGCCCGGCGTGTTCGGCGAACCCGCGGGCGTCGTCGGCGATGTGGGGGACGGGCTCGTCGGCGAGAGCGGGTCCGGCCGGCGTGCGTTCGGCGGCACGGGCGCGACGAACTGGCCGCCGTGGGCGAGCGGCGCGGCGGACGCGTCCGGGGCGAGCGAACTCAGCGCGACGAGCAAAAGAAGCCCCCCGCGCCGGACCGAGTCGACGGCCAGCTGCCATGGCCTTCGAAACGGCGGCGACGGGGGACACGAGCCGTGGTCGTGCGATCGTGCCGGGAAACGCGGAGTCTGCATCGAGCGCGCGCCGACGCAACGCCCGTACCGTCCGCGTTCCGGGGGAGTGGAGCGCGATCCGGGTTCGGAAGCGCTCGCGGCGCTCGGGCGGAAGCGCTCGCGGCGTCCGGTCAATTGGGAGGCGCGCCGGTCGCCCGCGGAACCTGCGTGGCGAGCGCCTCCGTGGGGCGGTATCGGCATTGGCTCGCCCGGCCCCCTATGGCAGACTCGCCCGCCCGTCGCGCGCATCCAGCGGCGCGATTCCACCCCCGCGTTCCCAAGCTTTCCATGGATCCCGAGTCGCACGCCGAGTTCGAGACGACGCATCCGGTCACCGGATGCCGCTACTTCCTCTATCCGAACGTCAAGCTCGGAAAGAACGTGCTCGTCTACCAGAACTGCATGATCGGCTTTCCGCCGCGCGGCAAGCGCATCGGCGAGCTCGAGCTCGTGATCGGCGACAACGCCGTGATTCGACCGAACACGTCGATCTACGCGGGCAACACGATCGGGAACGACTTCGAGACGGGACACAACGTCATGATGCGCGAGGGGAACACGATGGGGAACAACGTGATCCTCGGCACCCAGGTCGTGCTCGAGTGCAACAACACGTTCGGCGACAACGTGATCTTCCACACGCTGTCGTGCGCGGGCAACGCGACGATCGAGACCAACGCCTTCGTCGGCCCGCACGTCATCATGCTCGACGACCCGCACCCCAAGTGCCCGCGGTACATCGACTGCAAGGGCGGTGCGACGGTCAAAGAGTGGGCGCGCATCGGCGGCAACGTGACGCTTCTTCCGGGCGTGACGATCGGGCGCAACTGCCTGATCGGCGGCGGCGCCTCGGTGACGAAGGACATTCCCGACCACTCGGTCGCCGGCGGCAACCCGGCCAGGGTGCTCGGCAGCATCCACGACCAGAAGTGCTACCCCGAGTTCTACGCCAAGCCATACGAATGGCTCGACGGCGCCAACCTCTAGGCGCGGCATGTACAAGGGTCAGCGCATCCTCTTCCTGACCTGCGTCTACAACGAGGAGGGCAAGATCGCGGACGTCTTCCGTCGCATGCAGACGGGGGTCGCGGACGAGGTCCTGATGGTCGACGACGGGTCGACCGACAACTCGGCCGAAATCGGGCGCCAGGCGGGCGCCACCGTGATCTCGCTCGGCGCGTGCCTTGGCGTCGGCTACGCGCTGCGCCGGGGGCTCGAGTACGCGCGCGAGAAGCAGTACGACATCGTCGTCACCATCGCGGGCAACAACAAGGACGACCCGGACGAGGCGCCGCAGCTGCTCGACCCGGTCTGCGACGACGGCTACGACTTCGTCATCGGCTCGCGCTTCCTCGCGGGCGGCGGGTACGGCGGCGACATGCCGTTCTACCGCAAGCTCGCGACGCGCCTGCACCCGTTCCTCGTCGGCCTCTTCTGCGGCCGGCGCGTGACCGAGAGCACGAACGGCTTCCGCGCGATGCGCCTCTCCGTGCTCGACGACAAGCGCATCAACCTCTACCAGGAGTGGCTCGATCACTACGAGCTCGAGGTCTACCTCCTGATGAAGCTGATGCTCCTCGGCTACAGGACGACCGAGGTGCCCGCGACGAAGATCTACCCGAAGAAGGCGCTCGGGCGCACGAAGATGCGACCGGGTGTGGATTGGTGGCGGATCTTGCGGCCGATTTTCTTGTTGGGGTTGCGGCTGCGGCGTTGAGGGGCGTGGGGGTGGCGTGTGAGGGGGCGGCGGTGTGGGGAGTTGTTAGCGGTTTCGTTTCGGTTCGCTTGCTCGCTTCGCGAGCTTTGCTCGTCGTGGTGGGAAGGAGGGCGCGGGGAGTTGTTGGCGGTTTCGTTTCGCCTCGCTTGCTCGCTTCGCGAGCTTCGCTCGTCGTGGCGGAACGGCGGCGCGGGGAGTTGTTGGCGTTCTCTATCGATTCACGCGCAGCGCTTCGCGCTGCTGCAGCACAGGCTCGCTTCGCTCGCGTGCTGCGTTACGCAACGGAACAGGGGTTTACACGGCAACCGTTCGGCTTCCAGAGGGGGCGATGAGAGGGGCGGGGGCTTCCACCGTGGTGTTTCCGCTCGTTTGGGAATTGCTCGCGGTTTCGTTTCGCCTCGCTTGCTCGCTTCGCGAGCTTTGCTCGTCGTGTGGAAGGACGGCGCGGGGAGTTGTTGGCGTTCTCTATCGATTCACGCGCAGCGCTTCGCGCTGCTGCAGCACAGGCTCGCTTCGCTCGCGTGCTGCGTTGCGCAACGGAACAGGGGGGGTACACGGCAACTCCTGCGGCTTCCGGACGGCCGATGACGTGTTCGGTGTCTTCCACGTGGGAGCGTAGGTCTCCGGTGGTTCCAGCGGCGACGGTGTTCGGTTCGGGGAGTTGTTGGCGTCATCCGTCCGCGTGGCTCGTGCGCTTTGATCGTCGCGGCGGGAACGGGGGGCGCGGGGGCCGCTGATGTTCTCGATCGACTCGCGCGCAGTGCTTCGAGCTGCTGCTGACCCGGGCTCGCTTCGCTCGACGGTCAGCGGTTCGGGGTCCACGACGGGGGGCGCGGTGTGCCCGGCGGTGGTGCCGAGTGGGACTAGCGGTTGCCTAGCAGACTGTGGCAAAAGTCATTCACCCGCAGAACGCCGTCCTCCACTCCGGCTTGGCCCCCGAAAGCCTCGCCGAATCCACCGCTTCGCCTACGTTTCCGGAAACCAACCCGGAGCGGATGCCGACGCTCTGCGGGCGAAGCACTTTCGCCACAGCCTGCTAGCAGGACGTGGTGAAACTCACGGTGTCCTCGAAGGGTGACGAGTTCGCGCTGTCGAGGCGCGCTGACGACGCGTATTCGTTGGAACCTCGGAGGAAGCGGAACGCGGGCAGTGCGGAATCAGCGCGCTCCGAGGACGTCGTGAGTTTCACCACGGGCTGCTAGGGCGGGGCGCTTGGACAGCGGGGAGGTGCTGCGGCGCAGTTCGGTGGCGTAGCGTTTCGCGCGTTCGTCGTCGCCGCGTGCGCGGGCGGCTTGGGATGCGCCGAGCAGGCTGTGGAAGCGATTGGGGTACATCTCGAGCGAGCGTTCGAAGGCGAAGACGGCTTGCTCCGGGCTGCCGAGTTCCATGAGCAGTTCGCCCAGCATTTCGAATGCGGGCAACGTGGGGGCTGGCGTTGCGGGGGGCTTCGGTGTCGCGTACTCGAGCGCGGCGGCTGTTTCCATCAGCGTCAGGGCGAGCTCGTTCTCGCCGCGTGACTGGGCGTCCCACGCTTCGGCGCCGAGGCGCAGGATGCGGATCTGCGTCGCGAAGAGCGGCTCGTCGCGCTGGGTGGCGCTGTCCTCGAGCGCGCCCATGCGCTCGATCGCCCGGGCCGCGTCCGCGTGTCGGCCGAGACGCGCGGCGCCGATGCCGCGCGCGAACCAGGTGATCGACTCCGGCCAAGCGAAGCGGTCCCAGTCGACCGCGTCGCTCTCGCGCGGTGTGAGCTCGGCGGCCTCCTTCCACTGGCGTCGCTCGAGCGCGTAACGCGCGGGCATCGACGACGTGTTGAAGGCGGTCTTGAACGTGGGCATCAGCGGTCCGGCCCCGCGCAGCCGCGCGAGCACGCGCCCCGCGAGGACGTCGTCGCCGCGCTGCAGGTAGGCGTAGAGCTGATACTCGAGTGCGTGCGAGAACTCGTCCCACACGTACTCGCCGTTCTCGCCGGTGGGCGTCCGCAGCGCCGCGCTGGCCGCCTTCCGGTTCCCCGCGATCACCGCGGGCCAATCGCCGAGCCGCGTGTAGATGTGCGTCGGCATGTGGAGCGCGTGCGGATTGTCCGGCGCGATGTCGGCGTAGCTCCGGACGATGTCGAGCGCTTCGGACTCGCGCCCACGGATGTCGTTCGCGTGAATGAGGTAGTGGACCGCGCCCGGATGGCGCGGGTTCTCGGCGTGCACCGCGAGCACGATCGCCGCCGCGCGGCGGTTGTGCCGCATCGGTTCCGCGCTCGCTGGAGCGACCGAGAGGTGTGCGAGCGCATAGAGCGTCGCGGCCTCGTGGTCGCCGGGGATCCGGGCGTGCAGTTCTTCCATGGCGCGCTCCCATCGCGCGAGGCGCTCGCCGTGCCCGACGTCCTCGTCGTCGAAGAACGCGCCGACGGCCTCGATGAAGCGGCGCTCGCGATCCGTCGCGCCGAGTTCGCGCGCACGCGCCACGGCGGCGCGAGCCACGCGCATGTCGCCCTCGCTCGGACGATTCGGCCAGAGCGGCTGGAAGTACGTCATCGCGATCCCGAAGTGGCCCATCGCGCACGCGGGGTCGAGCTCGACGACGTGCTCGAACGCGGCGCGCGCCGGCTCGTACGTCATGTGATGCAGGAGCACGATGCCGCGGTCGAACTCGACCTGCGCTTCGGGCGTCGCGGAGATCTCGAAGTGCGCCTCGCCGAGCGGGAAGCGCTCGTCGTCGAACGCGCCGAGCAGGGGAAGGACGAGGAGGGCGGCGTGGAGCATCGGGTTTCGGTCAGCGTGAGTCGGCGGTCTGGAGGCCGAGCAGGATCGCGGCGCCGATGAGGAGCGTAGCAAAGACCCGTCGCAGGCCCGCCGCGCGCGCGCTGTTCCAGCGCCGCGCGATCCACGCCGCACCGTATCCGTACAGCGACAGGAACGTGCCGTCGATCACGATGTAGGTCGCGCTCAGGATCGCGAACTGCGCGAGGAACGGCTCGTTCGCGGCGAGGAACTGCGGAAAGAGCGCGGCGAAGAAAACCACGGCCTTCGGGTTCGACGCCGACGTGACGAAGCCCTGCGCGTACAGGCTGCGCAGCGAGCGCAGGCGTGTTCCGCGCTCGGGCGTCAGCGTGCCGCTCGGTGCGCGCCACATGCGCACGCCGAGGAAGACGAGATACAGGACGCCGAGCCACTTCACGACGGCGAACACGTCGCTCGACGCGCGCACCGCACCGGCGAGCCCCGCACCGGCGACGATCATCTGCAGCAGGTTCGCGGAGAGGTCGCCGGCCGCCGTGGCGAGCGCGCGGCGAAACCCGTTGCCCGCGCTGTTCGACAACATGAGCAGTTGGCTCGGGCCCGGCGTGCCCATCAGGAGCAGCACCGTGCCGACGAACGCGAGCCAGCGCTCGAGCGTCACGCGGCGCGTCCGGCCAAGAAACCGGTGACCGGGAGGCAGACGATCAGATCCACACGTTCGGTTCGGCCGTGCGTTCGCCGAGCTCGTCGCCGGTGTTGAGGACGCCGCGCGGCTCGATGAGCAGCACGTGGCACTCCGCGGGCGCGAACGGTTTGTGCTCGACGCCCTTCGGCACGACGAAGAGCTCGCCCGCGTTCAGCGTGACCGTGCGATCGCGGAACGCGATGTCGAGCGTTCCGGCGAGGACGAGGAAGGCCTCGTCCGTCTCGTCATGGCTGTGCCAGACGAAGTCCCCTTCGAGTTTCGTGAGCTTGAATTGGTAGTCGTTGAGTTCCGCGATGACGCGCGGCGACCACAGGTCGTCGATGAGCGCGAGCTTCTCGGCGAGGTTCAGGACGTCGGGCTTCATGTCGCCAGGGTAGCAGGCTCAAAAGCACTGGTCGCCGAGTTCGATCGCCCAGTACGTCGCGATGACCAGGTACGCGCACGCGAGCGCGGCGTTCGTCAGGTACAAGAGCAGCTTGCCGCGCCGCTCGCAGGCCTCGACGCCCCAGCCGAACGCGAGCGCGATCGCGAGGAACGCGGGAAAGACGAGGCGTGCCTGGAAGAACGACCAGGCGTCGTGCTTCAGGCCCCACTTCACGACGAGCGCGGTCGTCAGGGCGAGGAAGCCGAGCGCCGCGAGGGCGGCGAGGTCGCTCCGCACGCGGAGGTCGCGCTCGCCGTCGTCCGCCGGCGCGAGCGCGCTGCGGGCCAGGTGCCCGGCGCGTCGCAGGCGCGTACCGATTCCGACCAGGATCACCAGCGTCGGCACGATCGCGGCGAGGTAGAGCACGCGCACGACGAGCTTGAACGGATGGCGCCGCGTCGCGACGAAGTTCGACTCCTTGATGTAGCCGGTCCAGAACGTCCCGTAGAGGAGGAGCGGGATCGAGTGGCGCGTCTCCTCGCCCACGAACGGATAGCGCGAGAGCTTGAACACGTTCGCGTCGACGAGCGACGACGGGCCGACGTAGGTGCCGGTCTGCGCCTCGACCCATTCCTGCTTCAGAACGTCGTTGCCGACGACCGGCGTGCCGAAGTGCACCTGGTTCTCGACGAACTTGTAGCAGCCGACGAGGATCGCCGTGACGCCGAACGCCAGACCGGCGGTCACGATCGGGACGAGCGCGCGGTGCCTGCGCCACTCGACGATCGCGATCACGAGCGCGATGACCGGCGCGAAGCCGATCAACGTGCCCTTGGTCGCCAGCGCCAGCCCCTGCACGACGCCGAGGACGTACAGCCGCTTGCGCGACGGAGCGTCGATGTATGCGAACGTCAGCGTGGCCAGCAGCGTTCCGAGCGGAAACGCGAGCGCGTCGTTCGAGACGAAGCCGGAGAACAGCACGAACTGCGGCAGGACGGCGGCGAACAGCAGCGCGTGACAGCGCGCCCCCGCGCTCGACAGCAGCCGCGTGTCGCGCACGATCCGGTGGATCAACCCGAGGTTCGCGATCGAGAGCACGAGCGAAAGCACCTGCGTCGCCTTCATCGACTCGCCGATGGCGAACGGCGCCGCGAGCACGTAGTAGAGCGGCGGCTGGAAGCCGAGCGTGACCTCGTCGGCGATCGGCGTGCGGCCGTGCTCGACGATGAAGCGGATGAAGTCCCAGTGCGGGTCGTTGTTCGCGGGGAACTGGAAGGCGAAGACCGCGAGCCGCAGCACGATGCCGACGGCGAGGATCGTGCGCAGCGCCCGCGGTCCACAGGTGCAACGCCCCAGCAGCCCCGCGAGGCGAACGCGCCCGGCGATCACGGCCAGGCCTACGCCGAACAGCGCGCACTGCGCGCTGCGGATCGCCGCGCGCGTCGAGCCCTCGAAGGACCCGTCGGGGCTGAGCAGCGTCGCCAGGACGAGCTCGTTGAAGACGAGGGCGCAGGCGAGCGAGAGCACGCCGACCCCGATCCATGCCCGCTCCCTCGACTCGTGCTCGTCCACAGGCGGCGGATTCTACGTCGTGGTCCGCGGCGGCTCCATGGCCGGAGAACGCCCCTTGACAATAGTTAGCGAAATGGCTAAACAAGGGGGCATGAAGAACGAACCCGAGACCGTCATCTGCACCTACCGAGTGAAGGCGTCGGCGAGGTCGGCGTTCGTCGAGCTCCTGAAGGAACACTGGCCGACGCTCCACGCCGCGGGCCTGGTGACCGACACGCCCGTGCGTCACTACGTCGGCGAGGGCGGGAGGGGCGAGACCCCCGGCCCGGTCTTCGTCGAGATCTTCGAATGGACCTCGGCCGAGGCGCCGAACGTCGCGCACAACACGCCGGAGGTCATGCGCGTGTGGGAGGGGATGGGGCAGCTGGTCGAGGAGCGCGATGGCCGACCCGCGATGGAGTTCCCGCACTTCGCGCCCTTCGAGCCCGGTGCGTGAGCCGCCTGCGCGCCTCGAAGCGTCGACTCGACGACTGGAACGCGGTCTTCCGCGCGCTCGCGCACGAGTCGCGGCGCCAGATCCTGCTCATCCTGCACTACCGCGGCGGCAGCATGACCGCGGGCGACGTGGCGGGGCGCTTCTCGTGCTCCTGGCCGACGACGACGCGCCACCTCGGAGTGCTCGAAGAGGCGGGGCTCGTGCGCGTGAAGAAGGCGGGGCGCGAGCGCGTGTACGAGCTCGACACCGAGCGCCTGCGCTCCGTGACCGGCGACTGGTTGCGCGCCTTCGACGCGACCTGAACAGCTTCCTGCGCGAGCGCGCCGCGGGTTGCTAAGCTGCGCGCCATGAAGCCGCAACGCGTTCTCCTGAGTTCGATCCTGTTCGCCGCACTCTCGACCGGCTGTTCGTCGGAATCACCGCCGACCGCGAAGGCGAGCTCGCCCGATGCCGCCGCAGCAACATCGGGCGCGACGCGCGAAGCGAGCGTCGGCGTGCTGAAGCTCGACGTTCCGACGGGCTGGCGTGAAGAGGCACCGACGAACTCCATGCGCGCCGCGCAATTCGTCCTGCCCGGCGGCGACGGCACCACGCTGGTGGTCTTCTTCTTCGGCGTGGGCGGGGGAGGCGGCGTCGACGCGAACATGGAGCGCTGGATCGGCCAGGTCACGCAGCCGGGCGGCGGCTCGTCGGCGGATGTCGCCGAGCGCTCGAGCGAAACGCGCGGCGCCTTCACGCTCCACCACCTCGACGTCTCCGGCGAATACAACGGCGGCATGAGCGGCGGCGGCGGTTCGAACTGGCGCTTCCTCGGGACCGTGGTCGAGTGCGAGGGCGGCCCCTACTTCTTCAAGCTCACCGGCCCCGCGGCGACGGTCACGGCGTGCGAGGCCGACTACGAGGCCGCGCTCGCATCGCTCCGCCTCTAGCCCGGTCGATTCACGCGGCTTCCGCAGCACACAGCCCCATGGATCATCCGGGCTAGCCCGGGTGATTCATGAGGCTTTGCCGAGATCGACGCGGATGTGCGTCAGATCAGCGCTTCGCGACCGAAGCGCGTGGAGGCGACCTTGACGGGTCGTCGAACCCGGTGAGGAAGGGAAGCGTTGATATGGCGC
>JAJDEV010000258.1 GCA_029259605.1 Planctomycetota bacterium
TCTCGGCCCCTGCCGGCACGTTGCGAACGTCGGCGTCCTCGACGACCTGACAAGGTCGCCTCCGGGGCCAACGCCCGCAAAGCACCGGCAGGAACCGAGTTGCAGCTACTGCCGCACATCCTCATGAAGAACCCGGGCTAGCGGGCAGTGCTCTCCCTGCTCGCCAGCCTCGCGCTCGTCGCTCTCCCCGCCCAGGACGCGGACGGTCTCGTCATGCGCGAGGTCGTGACGCACGTCATGGGGACGTCGCTCGAGGTGCGCGTGCTCGGCCACGACGCGGACGAGCTCGACGCCGCGCTCGCCGCCGCCGTAACCGAGATGGAGCGCGTCGAGGATCTGATGACGGACTGGCGACCGTCGCCGCTGACGCGCCTCAACGCCGAAGCGGGCAACGGTCCGCAGGTCGTTCCCGCGGAGCTCGCGCGGCTCGTCGCGCGTGCGCTCCAGATCGGCGAGCTGACCGGCGGCGCGTTCGACATCACGTACGCCGGCGCGGGCAAGCTGTGGGACTTCAAGCGCGACCCGCCGCTGCTGCCGGACGCGGCGCGCATCGCCGCGGCGCTCGCCGTCGTCGATTACCGCACCGTGCACGTCGACCTCGACGCGAACACGGTCGAGCTGCCCGCGGGCGCGCGGATCGGGCTCGGCGGAATTGCCAAGGGCTATGGCGTCGACCGCGCGATGCAGGTGCTGCTCGATCACGGCGTGAAGCATGGCATGGTCAACGCCGGTGGAGATCTGAAGGCGCTCGGCAAGCGCTTCGGCAAGCCGTGGGAGATCGCCATCCGGCATCCGCGCGACCGCGAGCACGTGGTCGCCTCGCTGCCCGTCGCGAACACGTGCGTCGTGACCTCGGGCGACTACGAGCGCTTCTTCGAGTACGAGGGGAAGCGCTACCACCACATCCTCGATCCGCGCACGGGTTATCCGTCGACGGGTTGCATGAGCACGACCGTCGTCGCACCGGACGCCGCGTTCGCCGACGCGCTCGCCACAGCGCTGTGCGTGATCGGCAGCGAGGCGGGCATGGAGCTCGTCGAGTCGCTCGACCGCGTCGAGGCGCTGCTCGTCGACCTCGACGGGAACGTGACCGTGTCGAGCGGCCTGCGCGGCGACAAGCGCTGAGGGCACGCCGCAGGCGGCGCCCCGGTGGTGACGCGGCCTCGCCTCAAGGCACCGCGCCGCGCCGGTCGAGGAAGCGCGCATGTCCAACCTGCGAATCCTGGGTGGCTTCGCGCTGCTGTTCGGGTTGGCGGGGATCACCTACATCGGTCTCCCCGCCGCGATCCATGCCGCGCGACACCGGGCGCTCGCCGCGCGGCTCACGCGGCTGGACGAGCGGATCGGTCCGATCGGCCCGGAGGACGAGCTCGACGCCGACGCGGAGCGCGTGCTCGTCGACGCGCTCGCGAGGAGACGGGACCTGAGGTTCCTGGGCTTCCGCGATCGCGCGCCGGACTACGCGCTGCGGATCATCGACAACGCCGCCGAACGAAACGATTGGGAGCGTGTCGATGCGTTGGCCGTCGAGCTCGAACCGTTCCTGCAACCGATGCGCGCGGCGTGGGCCACGAGCGCGGTGCAGGACGCGCGCGTGCGTGGCGCTCGCATGAGCGGCAAGGCGCGGGGCATCACGGACATCCATTGGACGTCGGAGGCCTTGTGCGCGTACGTGCTCGCGGCGCTACGCCGCGGCGACGACGACGCGAACCGGAACGCCCTCGAGGACCTCGGGCTCCTCATCGAATGGGCGTGCGCGTTCGACGACGGCACACGGCTCGGGTGGATGGGAGTGCACGTCGCGCGGCGCGCGGTGGTCACGACCGTGCACACCGCGCTCGCGAACGACCTCGTGCGCGCGGAAGTGGTGCTGGAAGTCGTCGGACCCTGCTTCGAACGCGCCGACCGCGACCCGTGGGCGCCGTGGTTGCGGCGGGCGACGGGGCTCCTGTTCGAGGACTTCGAGTCCTGGGACGAGACGCCGCTCGTCTTCGGCGAGATCCTCGAGGACCTCGAGCGCGACGCGCGGCTCGTACGGCTCGCTCCGCGCGACGCGCTCGAGACGATCCGCAGCGCCGGACCTCTCGCATCGAAGCGCAACTGGCTCCTGCTTCCCCCGCTGAGCGCGGCGCAAGTGCCCATCGCGCGCAACGCGCTCTTCCTGGCCGAGCTGCGGCTGCGGGCCGAGCGTGAACGAACGGGCGCATGGCCGGGCGCGAGCGTTCCCGGGAGCACCGATCCGCACACGGACCAGCCCATCACCACGCACGTCGCGGACGGCGTCGTCCGCCTCGGCCCGATGGAGATCGCGAGCGTGCTCGACCTGGATTGGGCCGCGTCCGTCGACGCCGGCCTCGCGATCGAACTCGGTCCGCGCTAGCGCTCGCCCGCGAGCAGGCCCTCGAGCGCCGACATGACCGCCGCCGGCTGGTCCTCCCAGATCAAGAGGCGCGCGTCCGAGACGACGCGGTGCTCGAGCGACGCGCCAGCTTTCGCGGCCTCGTCCCAACCCGCATGGAAGCGCTGCGTGATCGTCGTTCCGAGCTGGAGGCCGAGGAGCTCGTCGTTCAGTCCGGGCGACAGCACGACGGTCGGCGTGCGCAGCTCGGCGAGGTCCGGCACGAGGTCGTCCGCCCAGCTCTCCACCGTGTAACGGATCGCGGTCGGCACCGACGGCTGGAGCACGTCCCACCAGGTCTTCTCCGAGAGCGCGGGGTCGTTCGCGTACGCGTTCGCTGGCCACATGCCGCTGGGCCACATGATCCGGGTCACGGTCTGGAACCACCCTTGCGCGAAGCCGTCCATCCCCGGGCCGCGCGGGGTCCCCGGCTGGAGCGGGAAGCGCGGTGACGCGGAGATCACGAGCACGCCGCCGAGCGCGTCCGGGTGCTCGAGCGCGAAGCGCAGCGCGATGCGTGCGGCGTCGGAATAGAAGGCGACGACGATCGGCCGCTCGAGCTCGCGCTCGACGAGCAGCTGCTCGAGCGCGACGCGCCCGTTCGCGAGCCACGTCCCCTCCGCGAAGCTCGTGTTCGGCGCGGGCATCGGCGGCGCCGAGCTGCCCCCGTACCCCGCGAGCGTGACGCCGAGGAAGCGCAGCTCCTCCCGCTGCGCCTCGATGAGCGAGTCGAACACGCGCCAACCGGGTCCGAGTCCCGCGAGCAGGATCACCGCGCGCTCACCCTCGCCGAGCTCGACGACGTCTCCGAACGTCCCGACCGGTGCGCACACGTAACCCGCCGGATGCACGAGGTTGTCGAGCGTCGCCATCTGTCGATAGCGCTCCGCGGGCGTCGGCTGACGGAACTCGCCCGTCGGCGCGTGCGTGTCGGGCGTCTGCGCGTCGGCGAGCGGCGCGAACGAGAAGGCGAGCGCGATGGCGAGGATCAGCTTCATGTGCGCAGCCTCGCAGACGCGCCGCGGAGCGACTTCGCAGATCTTGCGCCTTGCGCAGAGCTTACCGCTCGCCGGGTTCGCGACGGATGACGTGAACGTAACCGCGGCCGTCGGCGCGGCACGTGTATCAACGCACGGGCGGTCGCGAAGTCGACGCCCTCCCCATGCACGAACTCACACAACGCATCGACGCCCCGCGCGAGTACGCGCGCCGTCCCGTCGTCGATCGCGAGTGGCCCCGCGCCGTCATTGTCGCGCTCCCCCTGATCGCCGCCGTCCTCGGCCTCGCGCTCCTCGCGGTCGGCAACCTGGACGAGCGCATCGCCGCGCGCTTCTTCGACGCGTCGAGCGGGACTTGGCCGTGGCGCCACGAATGGGTCGTGTCGAGCTTGCTCCACCAGCATGGACGCGACGCGGTGGCGGCGATCGGCGGGACGATGCTCGTTCTGCTCGTCGCGTCGACGCTCGTGGTCCGGCTTCGGCCCCATCGCCGACGGTTCGCATTCGCGCTCTGCGCGATCTTGCTGTCCACCGGCGGAGTCGCGGGGCTCAAGGCGCTGAGCGCGAAACCCTGTCCGCGCGACGCGGCCGAATTCGGTGGCGAGCTGCCGGATGCGGGTGCCTTCGAGCTCGTGTCCGACTCCGCGCAGGGCGGGCACTGCTTCCCGGGCGCGCACGCGTCCGGCGGGTTCAGCCTGATGGCGTTCTACTTCGTGTTCCGCGACCGCTCGCGTCGACTCGCGCTTGCCGCGCTCCTCACCGG
Organism: Planctomycetota bacterium; assembly: GCA_029259605.1. Lineage (GTDB taxonomy): Bacteria > Planctomycetota > UBA1135 > UBA1135 > OFTM281. Next base: position 4,160 of record JAJDEV010000258.1, read on the forward strand.
CTTCCTCGTCGGCTGCGTCTTCGGCGCGGCGCAGGTCGTTCGCGGCGCGCACTATCCGTCGCACAACCTGTGGAGCTGCGTTCTCGTGTGGAGCCTTTGCATCGCGCTCTACCACATCGCGTTTCGAGGACGCTTGGCTCCGTCAGTCGCCCCGCCTAGCCCGGATGATTCATGAGCATGCACGCCAAAAGCTGCAATCGACCGGCTACGCCGGTCTCTCGGCCCCTGCCGGCACTTTGCGAACGTCGGCGTCCTCGACGACCTGACAAGGTCGCCTCCA
>JAJDEV010000259.1 GCA_029259605.1 Planctomycetota bacterium
TCACGCCATCGGCGGAGGGGGATGGATCCGTGCTGGCAAGGCGCGCTGACGACGCGTATTCGTGGCTACTCGAAGGAAGCGGAACGCAGGCAGCGCGGATCCAGCGCCCTCCGCCGATGGCGTGAGTTTCACCACGGGCTGCTAGTTCGAGCGACTCGCAGTGTTCTCGCTCTCGACCGGTCGCTTACACTGTGAGGCGCGCGGCGAAGCCGCACCCGCCCCCGCGTTCGAGCGCGGACGTACGACTAGCGCACAGATGCGCGCCCGGGCTCGCAAATAGCCCGAAACGTGGTACGAAGGGGCGAGCCTTTTCCGGGTCCACCGCCACAAGATCCCCACTCAGATCATGTTCTCCACTCTACTCCTCTCGCTCGTTCCGACCCTCGCCCCCGCGCCGGTCGCGGCCGCCCCGCTTGTCATGCAAGAGGAAGGCGGCGATGAAGTTCAGGCGACGATCGCCGCGGCCGGCGACGACATCGCCGCGCTCGAGGCGCTCGCCGCTGCATTCAAGGAAGCCGACGACGACGCGTCCGCGCGACTCGTCTTCGAGCGCATCCTCGAAGTCGACGGCGAGCACGCCGCGGCGCACAAGGCGCTCCGCCACCACAACTACGACGGCAAGTGGTTCAAGAGCTACGCCGCCCTCTCGAAGTACCGCCGCGAGGAAGCGAAGCGGATGCTCGAGGAAGAAGGAAAGGTCCGCTACAACGACGAGTGGGTCCTTCAGGTCGACCTGCCGTATCTGCGGATGGGCTGGGTCAAGAACGACGGCGGCGACTGGGTCAACCCCGCGAAGCTCGAGCGCGAGAAGCAAATCGCCGCGTACGTCGCGGAGGGCCGCAAGCAGCGCGACGAGGACGGTGAGTGGATCGCCGAGGCGGACTTCGACAAGTGGACCCAAGGGCTCTACAAGGTCGGAGACGAGTGGGTGACCAAGGCCGAAGCGAACGCGCACCATGCCGAGCTCGGCAACTGGTGGAAGTACCAGGGCAAGCACTTCATCGCCTACAGCACATGCGACGTCGACAGCAGCGTCTACGTCGCCTGGTGGGCGGACAAGACGTACGACGACCTGGTCCGCATCTACGGCGTCGAGCCGGATGAGAAGCCGATCTTCGCGTGCCTCAACAAGCTGACGCAATACAACGCGTTCGCCGCGGGCGATCAGGCGGCCGGCCTGCCGCCGATGGAAACCGGCGGCTTCTCGTCGTTCCACTTCGCGTTCTTCGGGGACGTCTGGTTCGACGTCTCGAACCCGCAGGCCCCCGAGTACATCGGTGGTGGCGTCGCCTACCTCGACATCGACGACGCGGCGATGCAGCCGTGGGGCCAGTTCTCGGTGCGCCACGCCGCCGGCCTCAGCTTCGCCGAGAACATCGACCGCAGCTGGAACACCGTCAGCCAGTTCCTCTCGAACCAGGGCGGCGGGCAATCGCCGGACGCGCTCTGGGAAGAGAAAGTGATCCCGCGCTGGATGATCTACGGCGCGGCGTCCTACGTCGAGCGCTTCATGGTCAACGACAATCCCGAGGACCCGTGGGGTTGGCGCAACTGGTCGCTCGATATGCTCAACGAGGAGCGCTACAACGACCTCGCTGACATCTTCGCCTTCACGCTCGACATCAACGACCTCGCCGGTTCCGAGCGTTTGATCAAGGAATCCGGCGCGGTCGTCGCCTTCATCGTGGACGGCAAGTGCGCTCCGGTGACCGCGGCCCACGCCGAGTTCACCGCCGCGATGAAGAAGGGCGAAGGCGCCCGCGAAGCCGCTGCGAAGATTCAGGAAGCCGTTATCGCGAACCAGGAAGCGTTCGTGGCGTTCACCGGCGCCAAGTTCGGTCGCGCGGAAGCCGCCGCGGCTGCCGCCGCCGCAGCTGCCGAAGCGGCCGCCTCGCAGCCGACCGATGCCGCGGGCACCGCGGATGGAGCCACGGACGCTGGCACCGAAGGCGCGAGCGGCGCCCAGAGCGGATCCGGGCACTAACTTCGGAGCCGAAGATTCGAGCAGCACCCCGTGTCCGGCGACCGCCGGGCACGGGGTGCTTGCGTAGAATCGCCCTCCAGCTTGCGCGTGCCGTCCAGCCTTCGTGACCGAAGGCTCGGACGGATTTCCGAACGCGCTGTCGATTCGGGGGCGCGTTCTTCGTCGATCCCGTGACGGCGGCGCGCGACGCGTCGCGAACACCCGAAGCACCACTCGAGATCCAGGAACCAGGCCATGCGCTATCTGTTGATGATCTACTCGGACGAATCCCTCGACACGGCGATGAGCGAAGCGGAGATGGGCGCGCTGATGGGCGCCTACGGCGAATTCAGTGAGGAGGTCGCCGCGGCCGGCGTGCTCGAATCGTCGGACCGGCTCCAGCCCGTTGCGCTGGCGACATCGGTCCGCGTGCGCAACGGGAAGACCGAGACCACCGACGGCCCGTTCGCCGAGACCAAGGAGGCGCTTGGCGGCTACTACCTGATCAACGTCAAGGACCTCGACGAGGCCCTCGCCTGGGCGGCGAAGATCCCGTCGTCGACCTACGGGACCATCGAAGTGCGCCCGATTTGGGAGATGGACGATCACCCCGCGTAGCGTCCACGATCCACGCGTTCCCCGGCGAGCCGGCGGCGTTCGTCGCGCGATGCGACGCGTCGTCGCGGGCCGCCGAGGTCCGCGCGTGCTCCGGGAACGGCGGCTCGGATGAGCGACGCGAGGGCGGCGATCGAGCGGCTGTTCCGCGACGAGTACGGTCGGATCCTGGCCTCGCTGATCCGCTGGTGCGGGGACTTCGAGCTAGCCGAGGAGGCGTTGCAGGACACGCTGGCGACGGCGTGCGAGAAGTGGCCCGACGCGGGACGGCCGCGAAACGCATCGGCGTGGCTCGTGCGTGTCGCGCGGAACCGGCTGATCGATGCGGCGCGCAGCCGACGCGTCGCCGATGCGAAGATCGCCGAGCTCCAGGACGAGCTGCGCAACGCGAACGAGGAGGCAGAGATGGTCGCGCCCGCGAACGACTTCCCGCATCCCGACGATCGACTGCGGCTGATCTTCACGTGCTGTCACCCAGCGCTCGGACACGAGGCACAGGTCGCGCTCACGCTCAACACGCTCTGCGGTCTGACCACTCCCGAGATCGCGCGCGCGTTCCTCGTCCGTCAACAGACGATGGCGCAGCGACTCGTGCGCGCGAAGCGCAAGATCCGTGATGCCGGAATTCCGTACGTCGTTCCGTCGGCCCGGCTGCTCGACGACCGGCTGCCCGCGGTTCTCGCCGTGATCTACCTCGTCTTCAACGAGGGGTACGCAGCCAGTGCCGGAGACGGTGTGGTGCGCGCCGAACTGTGCCGCGAAGCGATACGCTTGGCCCGCATCGTCACCGACCTCATTCCGAACGAGCCAGAGGTGCGAGGGTTGCTCGCGCTGATGCTGCTGCAGGATTCGCGCCGTGACGCGCGCATGACGGCGAGCGGACAGCTCGTACTGCTCGAGGATCAGGACCGATCGTTGTGGGATGCAGTTGCGATTCGGGAAGGCATCGCGACGCTCGAGCGCACCTTGCGCGAGCGGCGCCCCGGTCCGTACCAGCTCCAGGCGGCGATCGCGGCGGTTCACGCCGAGGCGGGCTCGCACGGAGCGACGGACTGGCGACAGATCGTGCTCCTGTACGACGCGTTGCTGCAGTTCGCGCCGTCGCCTGTGGTCGAGCTCAATCGGGCCGTCGCGATCGCGATGAGCGCGGGAGCGGAGGAGGGGCTCGCAGCCGTCGACGAGGTCGAGCGTCGTGGCGAGCTCGACGAATACGTCTACTTGCACGCGACGCGCGCCGACTTCCTGCGGCGCCTCGGGCGTGGCTCCGACGCGGCGCGTGCCTATCGACGCGCGTACGAGCTCGCCGGCAACGCGGCGGAGCGCGCGTTCCTGCGACGGAGGTTGGACGAGCTGGGCGAGGACTAGCTCGCCCTTTGCGCGCGCCATTGCGCGGCGTACAAGTAGTGCGATGGCAGACCATCTCCAGTCGGGCGCGGGGCCCGCGGTGCTCGCGTTCGGTGGCAACGCGCTCTTGCCCGATCCGTTTCGCCCGGAGGAGCAGGAGCAACGCGCTGATCAGCTCGCGCAGGCCGTGCTCATGCTGTTGCAGCGCTCGTCGGGGTTGGTGCTCGTCCACGGGAACGGTCCCCAGGTGGGGATGATCCTGCTGCGTGTCGAAGAGACGCGCGAGCGCTTGCCCGCGGAGCCGCTCGACATGCTCGTCGCCGAGACGCAGGGATCGGTCGGCTACCTCCTGTCGCGTGCGCTGCGCAACGCGCTTCGGAAGCACTCCTCACACATCGAAGTCGCTTCACTCCTCACGCAGGTCGTCGTCGACCCGGCGGATCGCGCCTTCGCGCAGCCGACGAAGCCCGTGGGCCCGTTCTACGCGGCCAAGACGGCCGAGTTTCTGAGCACCAAGCGCGGCTGGGACATGGTCGAGGAGCAGGGGCGCGGTTGGCGTCGCGTCGTTCCGTCGCCCGCGCCGCGTCGGGTCGTCGAGTTGGAGGTCATCCGACAGGCGGTGCGCTTCGGTGGTGTTGTCATCGCGGGAGGAGGCGGCGGCGTTCCTGTGTCGGAGGGCGAGGACGGTTTCGATGGCGTCGAGGCGGTCGTCGACAAGGATCGAACGGCCGCGCTCATCGCGAAGGAGCTGCACGCGTCGAGCTTGGTGATCCTGACGGGAGTCTCGCACGTGTCGCGCGCGTTCGGCACGCCGTCCGCCGAGCGCATCGCGCGGGTGTCGAGCGCGCGCGCTCGCGAGCTGATCGAGGCGGGAGAATTTCCGCGCGGCAGCATGCGCCCGAAAATGGAGGCCGCGTGCGACTACGTCGAGGCGCGCAAGCAACCGGCGGTGATCACCGACATGGGGCACTTGCGAGCCGCGCTCGTCGGCGACGACGGAACGTGGATCGTTCCGTAGGCTCGTCGCTTACCATGGAGCGAGTCCCGCTGACGTAGGAGGTCAGACGCCGTGGAATTGACCAGCCAGAGCCTGGCGCACGCTGCGCCGATCCCCGACGAGTTCGCGTTCGCGAAGCCCGACCCGACGACGCACGCGACGTTCTCGGACAACGTGAGCCCGCACCTCGCGTGGGGCGACGTTCCCGACGGATGCCGTTCGTTCGCCGTCGTTTGCGTCGACGTCGACGTGCCGACCGTCGGTGACGACGTGAACCAGGAGGGTCGCAGCGTGCCCGCGGACCTGCCGCGCACCGAGTTCGCGCACTGGGTGATGGTGGACGTGCCCGCGGACTGTCGTGCGCTCGAAGCAGGCGCTTGCGGTCGCGGCGTCGTGCCGCGCGGGAAGGTCGACCCGTCCGGTCCGGCGCCGTCGCGTCAGGGGCAGAACGACTACACGTCCTGGTTCGCCGGCGACGCCGAGATGGCGGGGACGTACCTCGGCTACGACGGCCCCGGTCCGCCCTGGAACGACGAGCGCTTGCACCACTATCACTTCCAAGTCCACGCGCTCGACGTGGCGCGGCTCGCGGTCGAGGGCGCCTTCACGCTGGCCGACGTTCGCGCCGCGATGGGTGGGCACGTGCTCGCATCCGCGGAGCTCGTCGGCACCTACACGAACAACCCCGCGTTGCGCGGGTGAGTCGGCTGGAATTGGTTCCGCGATGAACTACTGCCCCGCGTGCGCTGCGCCGCTCGTCGAGCGCGTCCCGGAGGGAGACGACCGACCGCGCCATGTCTGTCCCGCGTGCGATGCGGTCCATTATCGAAATCCGATTCCCGTTGTCGGTTGCGTGGTCGAGCGCGGGAGCGAAGTGCTCCTCTGTCGTCGCGCGATCGAGCCTAGCCACGGGCTCTGGACCCTGCCGGCCGGCTTTCTCGAGATCGGCGAGACCGCACGCGCCGGAGCGCGCCGCGAGACATGGGAGGAGGCGTGCGCCGATGTCGAGATCATCGCGCCCTTCGCCCAGTTCGACTTGCCGCACATCGGACAGACGTATTCGATGTTCCGCGCACGCATGCGGACGCCCGAGTTCGCGGCGGGGGACGAGAGCCTGGAGGTCGAGTTCGTCGACCTCGCGCACATCCCATGGTCCGAACTCGCCTTCCCGGTGATCCATTTCGCGTTGCGGTATGTCGTCGAGGACCGTGCGGCCCAACGCTCGGCGCTCCACCTCGGCGCGCTCGTATGGAACGGTGAGGGCTCGCGCTTCGACGCGGGACAGTACGCCGTCGACGAGTACGACCGCATCGACCTCGACGCCCGCTCCTCCGATTGACGTAACACGATCGGGCGCACGAAGAGTTACGAACGACGCCGCGTCCGCGGCCGCGGAGCGCGCGTATCCTCGACGGTTCGCACACCGCCCACGGAGCTCACATGGAGAACACCGCATCGGAATACTTCGGCGCCATGGTCGCCGAGTACGACTCGCTCTTGCGTCGCGCCGTGCCGCGCTACGACGAGATGATCGAGCGCACGGTCGAGTACACGCCGCCCGGACGGCGGCGCGTCCTCGAGCTCGGGTGCGGCACGGGGAACCTGTCCGTCGCGATGGTCGCGGCGTTTCCCGATGCGAGCTTCACGCTCGTCGATGCCTCGCGCGAGATGCTCGACGTCGCGCAAGCGCGGCTGGCGGGTACGGATGTGGCCTGCGTCGAGGCGCGCTTCGAGGAGCTCGACCTCGAACCGCACTCCTTCGACCTCGTCACCTCGTGCATCGCGATCCACCACGTCGTCGACAAGGCCGCGCTCTTCGGCGTGCTGCGCGGGTTGCTCGAGCCGGGCGGCTACCTGGTGTACAGCGACCAGATGGCCGGAGGCTCCGACGCGTACAGCGCGATCAACTGGAAGCGCATGACCGACTTCTGGGAGCGACCTGGGCACCTCGACGCGGCGGAGTGCGTGAGCCTCACCGAGCACGGCGAGCAGCACGATCACTACGTCAGCGTGATCGAACAGCTGCGCCACCTCGAGTCGGCCGGCTTCACCGAACTCGACTGCGTGTGGCGCAACTGGATGTGGGGCGTTCTCAGCGCACGGGCGTAGTTCCGCCCGTTTGCGAGGAGCGCCAGCGTCCGTCCTCGAGCACCAGTTCGAGCTCGGTGTCGCGCTTCAGGCCGACGAACTCGTAGCTGACGCGGACGAGCGCCTTGCCGTCCTGCTCGGACACCGTCTCCGCGTGGACCGACTCGAGCCAGTCGTCGATGTCGACGCCGTAGAGCACGAGCACCTCCTTGACGCCGGCGACGACCATGTCGCCGCGGTCGAGCAGCTGGTCGAACTCGAGCGCGTTGAGCGTCTCGAGCGAGTCCACCTCGAGCGAGCGCGCCGTACGGCAGACGATGTTGATCGCCTGCTGCGCACGCGCCGGATCGGCGAAGTCCTGCGAGACGAGCAGCTCCTGGAGCGCGGCGAGCACGGCCGCGCTCTCCGCGCGCTGATCGTCCGTGAGGCCTTCGCGCTCGGCGACCTGCGCCTGCGCGATGCCCGTCGCCATCTGCGCGAAGAACTCCTGCTGCCCACGGAGCTCGGCCAGCTTCGGCTCGAGCTGCGCCATGAGCGCGGCCTCGGCACCTTCCGCCGTCAGCATGCCCATCGCGAACTGGAAGCCGAGCGCGTCGGTCGGTTCGATTTCAATGGAGCGCTTCGCGTCCCATTCGGCCTCGAGTCGGGCGAGTTCGCCCGCCGGAGCGACGAGCTCCATCAGATGCGAGACGTCGTTGTCTCGCGCGGCCTGCACGCTTTCCAGCACGACGGCGTGGGGAGCGAGCGGAGTGTCGGACGTGTTCGAGAGCGTTGCGACGACGCCGGCGGATGCCGGAATCGCGCAGAGCGCGACGAGAATTGTTTTGTTCATACCACCTACATCGCCCCGGGGATTGGAGTGGGGCGCCCGCGACGACAATCGCCTCCGTCGCGCGTCGGTCTTGACGGAATCGGACGATTCCGAGCGCTCCGCGATGGCGCGCGTCCTTCGCTGCGGGCTGCGGTGATCCGCTGCGAAGGAATTGCCCGACGCCGGCGCGCCAAAGAGAACGCGCCGAGCAGCAAGCTGCTCGGCGCGTTGTGCCGCGTGGACGCGCGCGACGGTTCCGGGCGCAGATGCAGGCGGGTGATGCCCGGGACCAAACGCACGCTATCACGGTCTCCGCGAACCGGCAATCGGGCGAGCGAACGATCTTGACGCCCACCGTGGGAGCGGTAGCGTCGCCCGCATGGTGAAGGCGTTCGCGTTCCTGGTGCTCGAGGATCACCCGTACGGGCGCGAGATGCTGCGCAGCCTCCTCGCGCGCGATCTCGTTCCTGCGCTCGTCGTCGAAGAGCGCTCGAACGTCGCCGACGTCGAGCGTGAGAAGTTCCTCGAGCGCCTCGCCGGTTTCGCCGTCGCGCCGACGTTCGACGAGCAGCTCGCGAACATCGATACACGCCGCGTCATCGTCGAGACCCACAACTCGTCGGAGTGCGCGCGCGTTGTCGAGGAGGCGTCACCGGCGCTGATCGTCCTCGGCGGAACACGCATCCTGCGCCCCTACGTTTTCGAGCACGCGCCCGACGGTTGTTTGAACTCGCACCCGGGGCTGCTCCCCGCTGTGCGCGGGTCCGCGTCCGTCGCGTGGGCGATCGAGCGCGACCTCCCGATCGGTTGCACCTGTCATTTCATCGACGCGCGCATCGACCAGGGGCCGATCGTCGCGACGCGCGAGATCCCGGTGCATCGCGCCGACACGTACGAGCGACTCTGTTGGCTGACCGTCGGACTCTCCGGCGAACTCATGGCCGACGCGGTGTACGCCTGGCGCTCAGGCACGCTCGCGTCGCGACCTCAGCCGGCGGAGGGCGAGACGCATCGCAACATGCCCGACGAGGGCGTGCTCGAGGTCAAGCGCAAGCTCGCCGCGGGCGAGTACTCGCACTTCGTCGACTGAACCTGCCCCTGTCGCCGGCGTCAGGGCGTCGGCTCGAGAGCGTGAGCGTGGCCTTGGCATAGGCGAGCTGGAAGCCCATGCGGAGCGCGGACCGCTCGGTAGGGATACCGGGGTCCGATTGGATGCACGCGAACGTCGCCCCGCGTTCGCGCGCGTTCGTGAGCCTCGCGATCGTCAGCGCGGCTTGTACGCCGCGGCGCCGCTCGGCGGGGAGGACGCTCGCGCCGAACAGGTAGGCGTAGCCGTTCGAGTAGGCGAGCGCGCCCGCGCCGATCGGAACGCCTGCGCGCCGCGCGAGGACCCCGTAGCCCCTCGGGCCGCGCACGCTGCGCCGCCCGAACTCGAGCATCGCCTCCGTCGGCTGCTCGTCGCCGCCGATGAATCCGCTGGCCGAGATGTGCGCGTAGGCTTCCACGTCGCGCTCGTCCGTGCGGTCGATCTCGTGCGCGTCGACGTCCGCGGGAAGCGGGAACGGCAGTCCGGCGTCGAGGGGTTCCGACGAGGTCAGGTCGCGGACAGCACGTTGCAGAACTCCCTCGGCCCGAACCCGCGCGCGTACAGGCCCGCGATCAGCGATTCGTGCGCGATCCAGCCCGTCGCGGCCGCCTGCCGGCCCTCTTCGCGACGCGCGATCTCGAGCGGCTCGAGCAGCACTGCTACCCCCGCGCCTCGTTCACCATCGCCTCGAGGCGGTCGAGCCCCATGCGTACGTTGTCCTCCGGCGGACCGAAGGAGAAGCGCATCCAGTTCTCGAACGGCGACGGTCCCTTGCGCACCTTGCTCGGGTTCACGTCGAAGAAGACGCCGGGGACCGTGAGCACCTTGCGCGCGAGCGCGCTGCGGAAGAACGTTTCGACGTCGTTGAGCGGTGCGGGCAAATTCTCGATCGTGCCCCAGGCGTAGAACGTGCTGTTCGGCGCGGCGGCGAGGCGGATGCCCATCTTGGTCAGGCGCTCGACCATGAGGTTGCGCTTGCGCGAGAACACGGTGCGCACCGCGTTCGTCTCCTGGTCCGCGCGCGCGGGTTCGAGCACGTCGATCGCCGCGCGTTGGATCGGCATGCTCGGACCACCGTCGATCGCGCTGGCCGCGCGACCGAGCTCCTCGATGATCGCCTTCGGCCCGACGGTCCAGCCGAGGCGCCAGCCGGGATAGCGGAAGCTTTTGGTGAGTCCGTCGACGAGCAGCACCGGGTCGCTGTTGACGTCCTCGACGAACTCGGCGCCGGAGACGCCGCCGGATCCCGGCTTGTCGCCGTCGAAGATGAAGTGCGAGTAGAACTCGTCGAGAAGGACCGCGCAGCCCGTGTCGCGTGCGAGCGCGACGTACTCGGCGAGCTCGTCGTCGCGCAGCGCCCGACCGGTGGGGTTGCACGGGTTGCTGACGAGGAACGCGGAGAGCGCGTGCTCGTCGATCGCGCGCGCGAGGACCGCGGGCGGAAGCATGAAGCCGTCGTCCTCCTTCGTCTGCAGGAGCACGGGCGTCAGACGATGATCGTGATAGGCGATCATGTCTTCGTAGGCCGTGTAGTCGGGAATCTGATAGCCGAGGTTCCCGTTGCCGAGCGCGGCGAAGATGCGCGTGAGCATGAGGCGGCCGCCGCTCGCGACGCTCACGTTGTCGGCGGTGTACTGCGACGACTTTCCGCGGCGGAACAGTCGGTTGTAGTGCGCGGCGATCGCCGTGCGCAGCTCCTCCGTGCCTCCGATCGGGCCGTAGGCGTGATCGCCCGGCTCCATCTTGATCGCGGAGTAGCGCGGCGGCGCGCCCTCCATCTCGCCGACCTCCGGCTGCCCCTGACCGAGGTTGCACCAGTCCGGGTGTCCGTTCCTGAAGCCGAGCTTCATGGCTTCGTGGACGACGTAGATCACCCCCATGTAGGGGATCGAACGGAACGCGCCTTCGCGCGCGGGGAGAACGTTGGGTGTCATCTGCGGGGGGCGAAAGCGGGTGGAAGCGGGGCACGGACTTTACGACGAAGCGCTCGCCGCTGGGTAGTCCGCGGCTTCGAAATCGACGTCCGGCGACGGCCCCGACCTCTGTCTGGATTCCGTACCCGCATCGCTCGCCGCGGACGGCGTCACTACACTGCGACGCGAGGAACGCGCCGCCCATGCACTCAGCCCTTCGCCTGTCGTTCGTCGTGGTCGTCGCCTGCGCGTCACCGGCGCTCGAGCCGGGCCACTCCGAAACGAGCTCGACCCAGGACGCGTCCGAGTCGGAATCGTTCTACACGGTCCCCGACGTCGCTGCCCTGGCGGCGACGGGCATGCGCGACGCGATCGCGCGTTACCGGACGGACGAGGCGAACCTCGAGCGCTTCTTCGACGCCCCGTCGTCGCCGACGCGCGCGCGTGTTCTGCGCGCGATGCGCGGCGGTTGGCTCGCCGCGTTGGAAACGCTCGACTTCGAACGGTTGGGCATCGACGACCGGATCGACTCGGTCCTGTTCACGAACCAGCTGCGCTACGAGTTGCGGCGCATGGATCTCGACGAAACGAAGCGCGCCGAGACGCTGCCGCTCACTCCGTTTCGCGCGGAGATCGTCGCGCTTCAGGAGGCACGCCGACGGCTCGAGGCGATCGATTCCGCCGCGACCGCGCAGGCGCTGGATGCGCTCGCGTCGGACGTCGACGAGCTGCGCGCGCGCGTCGGCCTCGCTGGCGCGGACGACGAGGGCGCTTCCGAAGCGATCACCACCGACGCGATGACGGCGAACCGCGCGGCGCGCGAAGTGCGCTCGCTGAAGCACACACTCGACGACTGGTTCGGCTACTACGACGGTTACGACCCCGTCTTCTCGTGGTGGAACGCGGATCCGTACGCGCGCGCGAGCGAGGCGCTCGACCGGTACGCGCGGCATTTGCGCGAAGACGTCGCGGGCGTCGACGAGGACGATTCCGACACGATCATCGGCGATCCGATCGGCCGCGAGGCGCTGTTGACCGAGCTGGCGCGCGAGTTCATTCCGTACACGCCGGAAGAGCTCGTCGAGATCGCCGAGCGCGAGTTCGAGTGGTGCGAACGCGAGATGCTGCGCGCGTCGCACGAGCTCGGCTTCGGCGACGACTGGAAGGCCGCGCTCGAGCACGTGAAGACGCTGCACGTCGCGCCGGGCGAGCAGCCGGCGCTGGTGGCGACGCTCGCGCAGGAGGCGATCGACTTCCTCGAGGAGCGCGAGCTGGTCACGATTCCTCAGCTCGCGAAGAACGTGTGGCGCATGGAGATGATGACCCCCGAGCGCCAGAAGTACACGCCGTTCTTCACGGGTGGCGAGGTGATCAGCGTCGCGTTCCCGACGAGCTCGATGGCGCACGACGACAAGCAGATGAGCATGCGCGGGAACAACATCCACTTCTCGCGCGCGACCGTTCATCACGAGCTGATCCCCGGACACCACTTGCAGCAGTTCATGAACGCACGCTATCGCCCGTATCGCCGCGAGTTCTCGACCCCGTTCTGGGGCGAGGGTTGGGCGCTCTACTGGGAGATGCTGCTGTGGGACGAGGGCTTCGCGCAATCGGCCGAGAACCGCGTCGGCATGCTCTTCTGGCGCATGCACCGCTGCGCCCGCATCGTCTTCTCGCTCGGCTTCCACCTCGGCGACCTGACACCGGCCGAGTGCATCGACATGCTCGTGAATCGAGTCGGGCACGAGCTCGCCAACGCCTCGGCCGAAGTGCGCCGCTCGGTGCAGGGAGGCTACGGCCCGCTGTACCAATGCGCGTACATGCTCGGCGGCCTGCAGTTCCGTTCGCTGCACGCCGAGCTGGTCGGCGGCGGGCGCATGACCAATCGCGAGTTCCACGACGCGGTCCTGCGCGAGAACTCGATCCCCGTCGAACTCGTCCGCGCGAAGCTGCGCGGCGACTCGATCGACAGCGACTTCGCATCGACCTGGCGCTTCTACGACTCGCTCCGTTAGCGATGACAACGACCATGACTCCGATCCTCTTGCACGCGCTCGTTTCCGTTTCGCTCGCATCCACCGCCGCTCCGCAAGAAGAGGGACTCGCGATCCTCTGCGCCAAGGCCGTGACCTGCGCGAGCGATCTGTCGGACGCGCAAGTCGTGAACGACGCCGTGATCCTCGTCGAAGACGGCAAGATCGTCAGCGTCGGGCGCGCGCGCGACGTCGAGATCCCCAGCGACTATCGCGTCGTCGACCGGCGTGACGATTGGATCGTGCCCGGCATGATCGACCTGCACAGTCACATGGGGCACGAGGGCATGCTGGCCGACTGGAACGCGTCGGTGTGGCCGGTGAACCCCGGTCTGCGCGCCGCGCCGGGCGTCGAGCCCGGCAACTACTACCTGCAGCGCGCCGTCGCCGGCGGAGTGACGGCGGTGCTCTACATCCCCGGCTCCGGCACGAACATGAGCGGCCAGGGCGTTCTGCTGAAGACGGCGCCGACGAGCTACGAGGCCGGCCTGCTGCGCGATCCCGGTAGCCTGAAGATCGCGCAGGCGGGAAACCCCGAGCGCTGGGGGCTCGGGCAGCGCCGCGCGCTCATGAACTGGAACATCAGGAACACGATCCGTCGCGGTGTCGTGTACGCGAAGGCGTGGGAGGCGTTCGCGGCGGGCGAGGGCGACGAGCCCCCGTTCAACCCGCAGTTCGAGATCTTCCGCGCGCTGCGCGACAAGCGCACGCAGGTCTCCGTGCACACGCAGATCTACCAGGTCGTGTTGATGACGCTGACGATGCTGCGCGTGGAGTTCGGCTTCGACATCTTCATCGACCACGGAACCTTCGATGGTTGGCGTGCGGGTGCCCTCGCCGAAGAACTCGGCGTTCAAGCCATCCTCGGCCCGCGCCAGCACTCGGTCCAACTGGTCGCGCCCGGGTTCGCCGAGGTCGACACCGACGGGCGCTTCGAGGGCGTCGCCGGCAAGTACCAGGAGCAGGGGCACACGGCGATCGGTTTCAACACCGACTCGATCAACCCGAACTTCGGCGGTCCGGGCTCGATCCAGACCGAGGAGTTGTCGCTGCAGGCGGCCATGGCCGTGCGCATGGGGCTCACGAACAAACACCTCGAGGCGTTGCGCGGGCTCACGATCGTGCCGGCGATGACGGTGGGGCTCGACGACCGGATCGGAAGCCTCGAAGCCGGAAAGGACGCCGACCTCGTCGTCTGCAATGGCGATCCCACGGATCCGCGCATCCGCGTTCAGCTCGTCTTCGTCGACGGCGAGCTCGTGTACGATCGCACCGACGACCCGACCGTTTGGTAGCCATGAAACACACCGCCCTCTCGAGCTGCATTGCGCTCGTTGCCGTTCTCGCGTCGAGCTTCGCGCCGCCCCAGGACACGCGCGATGACCTGCCCGAGCTCGACCCCGCGATCACCGTGCGCGAGCTGCGACACCACGTCGCGTTCCTCGCGTCCGACGAGCTGCGCGGCCGCGCCGCCGGAACGCCGGACGCGGTGCGCGCCGCCAAGTACCTGGCGCGCGCGTTGGAGCAGGCGGGCGTCGCGCCCGCGGGCGACGACGGGACGTATCTGCAAGCCATTCCGCTCGTGCGCTGGAAGCACGCCGGACCTCCGAAGCTCGACGTGCGCTTCGACAGCGGCGAGGAGTGGACGGCCGAAGCCGGAGTGGACTTCACGCACGCGACGATTGGCGAACCGTCGTCGACCGATTGGCTCGACGTGCGCATGGTCGCAAGCCTCGCCGACCTGCCCGACGAGCCGGTTGCGAGCGAAGCCGTCTACCTCGACGGCTCGCGCGGCGAGCGCGAAGGTTGGCTCGCGGCGCGCGGTTGGGCCGACACGTCGGAATGGGGTTTGACCGTGAGTACGGGCTCGTCGCGCACCGGCCAGCCCGCCGGCACTCCGCGCAGTCGCATGCGTCCGGGGCTTCACGGTGAGGCCGCGCGCGCGAACCGCGATCGCTCCGACGCGGTCACGCTGCGCGGCGACCTCGGCGAGCGCTTCGAGCGGGGCGAGATCGTCGCGCTGCGCCTCGTGTACGACGCGACGCGCGAGGAGATTCTCGACTACAACGTGCTCGGTCGCATCGACGGCGCGGGGACGGCCACGGAGCCGGGCATGGCGAACGAGGCCATCGTCTTCTCCGCGCACTACGACCACATCGGCGTGCGCGGCGAGGGGGGCGGTCACGCCGCCGAACCGAGCGACGCGGATGCCGCCGACACGATCTTCAACGGCGCGGACGACGACGCATCGGGAACGGCGGCCGTGCTCGAGCTCGCGCAGGCGTTCGCGGCCCGACCGCAGCCGGCGCGCACGCTCGTCTTCCTGCTGGCGGCCGGCGAAGAGGTCGGCCTGATCGGCACGAACTACTACATCGAGCACCCGGCGGTCCCACTCGAACAGACGGTCTGCAACTTGAACGTCGAGATGATCGGGCGCCCCGATGACCTCGCGGGCGGCGCCGGCAAGCTGTGGCTGACGGGCTTCGAGCGCACGACATTGGGCCCGGCGTTCCAGGAGCTGGGGCTCGCGCTCGTCCCCGATCCGCACCTCGAGCAGAACTTCTTCCAGCGCTCGGACAACTACGCGTTCGCGGTGCGCGGGATCGTCGGCCAGACGCTCTCGTCGTACAACCTGCACACCGACTACCACAACGTGACCGACGAGATCGAGGCGATCGACTTCGCGCACATCGAAGCGGCGACGCGCGACGTCTTCCGGGCGGCCACGCTGCTGGCGGACGGCACGCTGCGCCCCGAGTGGCTTCCGGGCGGGAAGCCGCCCGGGCGCTAGCTGCCTGCCGGGCGGTCGTCGGGCCGCTTCTCTTGCTATCATGCGCGTCCGCGACGCTGGCGCGGAATGCATGTCGAACGAGAAGAACGAGCGAGCCGCTTCGGTCACCGAGAAGCTACGCGAGGCGGGCGGGCTGCTCGACGAGCGCTCGCGTGACGTCGCGCGCGCGACGGGCGTTCCCGAGGCGACGGTCTACGGCGTCGGCAGCTTCTACCACCTGCTCGCGCGCCCGCACGCCAAGGTGCGCGTCTGCACGGGGCTCTCGTGTCAGTTGGCCGGTGCCGACGACGTGCTCGCCGCGGCGCGCAAGGCGGGCCTGCCGGTCGAGGGCGTGTCGTGCCTCGCGGGTTGCGACGTGCCGCCGGCCGTCCTGCGCGAGCGCCGCGTGCTCCCGAGCGTGACGGTCGCCGACGTCGAGCGCGCGGGTGGCGATTGGACCAAGCTCGAGTCCGCGGCCGCGCCGGGCGACACCGAATGGCGCGGCGCGATCGGCCCCGAGCGCGACGACCCGGACACGCTCGTGCTCAACCTCTTCGGCGCGCCGCGCCCGCTCGGCGGCGCGTTCGCACGCGCGCGCGAGCTCGGCCCCGATGGCATCGTCGCTGCGCTCGAAACCGCCGGCCTCCAGGGCCGCGGCGGCGCGGGCTTTCCCGCGCACATCAAGTGGAACGGCGTCCTCTCGCAAGCGGAGACGACGCGCTACGTCGTGCTCAACGCCGACGAGGGCGAGCCCGGTACCTTCAAGGACCGCGAGGTCATGCTGCGCCGTCCCGACCTGGTGCTCGAGGGACTCGCGATTGCGGCGCAGGCGATCGGAGCGCGGGACGTCTATCTCTACCTGCGCGGCGAGTTCGAGATCCCGTGGGGCATCGTCGAGCGCATGATCGCGGACGCGGCGAAGAGCGGCGTCTACGGCGACATCCACTTCCACCTGCACGCCGGTCACGGCGCGTACATCTGCGGCGAGGAAACGGCGCTGCTCGAAGCGCTCGAGGGCAAGCGCGGCATGCCGCGGCTCAAGCCGCCGTTCCCGGTCGAAGTCGGGTTGTGGGGCAAGCCGACGCTGATCCACAACGTCGAAACGATCGCGTGTGTGCCGTCGATCATCGAGAAGGGCGGCGAGTGGTTCCGCGCGCTCGGACGCGACGAGGCGGGCACGAAGCTCTATTGCGTGAGCGGTCATGTGCAGAGGCCCGGCACCTACGAACTACCGCTGGGCGTCACGCTCGACGAGCTCGTCGAAGCGGCCGGCGGATATGTCGGGACGCCCAAGGCGTTCAGCCCGGGCGGCGCGAGCTCCGGCTTCCTGCCGATGTCGATGCGCGACACGCCGCTCGACTTCAAGTCGCTCGGCAAGGTCGGATCGATGCTCGGTTCGTCGGGCGTGGTCGTGCTCAACGACACGGTCGACATTCGCGAGGCGGTGCTGCACCAGATGCGCTTCTTCCACGACGAGAGCTGCGGGCAATGTGCGCCGTGCCGCATCGGGACGCGCTACCTGAAGGAGTCGGTCGAGAAGGACATGCGCGAAGGTGCGGGCTCCGCCGGCGCGCTCGCGAACGTGGCCGAGGCGGCCTGGCAGATGAACGAGGGCTCGATTTGCGGTCTCGGGCAAGCGGCGCCGTTGCCGCTGACGACGTCGCTCGAGCACTTTCCCGAGGAGTTCGGAGCGTGAGCGAGAACGGGCAGAACGGCACGAGCACGATCGAGATCGAGGGGCGCACGCTCGCCTTCGAAGCGGGCGAGACGGTGCTCGAAGTCGCGCAACGGAACGGCATCGAGATCCCGACGCTGTGCCACGATCCGCGGCTCGACCCCGCGGGCGCGTGCCGCACGTGCCTGGTCGAGATCGACGGTTGGCGCCGCCTCGCGCCCGCCTGTGCGACCAAGGCGAACGCGGGGATGAAGATCGCGAGCGAGAACGCGCGCATCGATCGGCACCGGCGCTCGCTCCTCGCGCTCTACATGACGGATCACCCGAGCGATCGGGAGACGTCCGAGCGCGGCGCGCCGGACCAGCTGCTCGACATGGTCGAGCAGTACGACGCGCCGAGCGACTGGGGCTGGCTCGAGACCCTGCGCAGCGACCGACCGGACGACGCCAACCCGTACATCCACTTCAACCCCGACACGTGCATCGTGTGCGCGCGCTGCACGCGGTACTGCGACGAGGTCGAGGGCGTGAGCGCGATCACGCTTGCGGGTCGTGGCTCGCAGACAACGATCTCGACCGTCGACCGCCTGGGCCTGCTCGACACGACGTGCGAGATGTGTGGTGGCTGCATCGACGTCTGCCCGACGGGCGCGATGGGGGAGAAGACGCCGCTCATGCGCGGCGACAAGCCCGAGCGCGAGCTCACGAAGGTGCGCAGCACGTGCAACTTCTGCGGCGTCGGTTGTCAGCTCGACCTGAACGTCGATCCCGACGGCAACGACGGCAAGGGGCGCGTCGTGAAGGTGACGAGCCCGCCGACGGGCACGACGACGAACGATGGCAACCTGTGTGTGAAGGGGCGCTTCGCGTACGACTTCATCAACCATGAGGAGCGGCTGACCACGCCGCTCATCCGCAACGCCGCCGGCGAGTTCGAGGCGGCGAGCTGGGACGAGGCGTTGCGCGTCGCCGCGCAGGGGCTCATGGGAGTGCGTGACCGGCACGGCGCCGACGCGCTCGCCTTCGTCAGCTCGTCGCGCTGCACGATGGAGGAGAACTACCTCGTCCAGAAGCTCTCGCGTGCCGTGTTCCGGACGAACAACGTCCACCAGTGTGCGGCGACATGACACGCTCCCACGGTGGCCGGTCTGGTCAACACCTTCGGAGCGGGCGCGATGACGAACTCGATCGGCGAGATCCGCGACGCCGACTTCCTGTTCGTCATCGGTAGCAACACGAGCGAGGCGCATCCCATCATCGCGATGGAGATGAAACGCGCCGTGCGCGACGGTGCGACCATGGTCGTCGCCGATCCGCGCGCGATCTGGATGACGACGATCGCGGACAAGCACCTGCAGATCGCGCCGGGGTCGGACGTGTGGCTGCTCAACGCGATGGCGCACGTCATCATCGAGGAGGGCCTCGTCGACGAGACGTTCATCGCCGAGCAGACCGAGAACTTCGACGCGGTGCGCGAATCGGTCGCCAAGTACACACCCGAAGAGGCCGAGAAGATCACCGGCGTCCCGGCCGACGACATCCGCTGGACCGCGCGCAAGTACGCGACCACGAAGAAGGCCGGCATCTACTACACGCTCGGAATCACCGAGCACTCGCACGGGACCGACAACGTGTACGCGCTCGCCAACCTGGTGCTGATGACGGGGCACCTCGGCAAGCCGTCCGCCGGAATGAACCCGCTGCGTGGACAGAACAACGTCCAAGGAGCCAACGACGCCGGCGCGTCCCCGATCTTCTATCCGGGCTACCAGCGCGTCGACGATCCCGCGGCCCAGGCGAAGTACGAAGCGGCGTGGGGCGTCGAGCTATCCCCGGAACCGGGGATGAACCTGAACGAGATGATGAAGGTCGTCGGCAAGCAGCTGTTCGGCCTCTTCGTCATGGGCGAAGACATCGTGCTGTCCGAGCCCAACTGCATGGAGCTCGAGAAGGCGCTCAACAAGAACGAGTTCCTCGTGCTTCAGGACGCGTTCCTGAACGAGACGGCGCGCTTCGCCAACGTCGTGTTCCCGGCCGGCGTCTTCGCCGAGAAGGAAGGCGTGTTCACGAACTCCGAGCGCCGCGTGCAGCGCGTTCGCAAGGCCGTCGAGCCGCCCGGGCTGGCGCGCGCCGACTGGGAGATCCTGGTCGATCTCGCGAACGCGTGCGGCGCCGATTGGACGTACGCGTCCGCGGCCGAGGTGTACGACGAGCTCGCGCGCCACGCGCCCAACTTCGTCGGCATCAGTCACGAGCGCATCGATACGCAGGTCGTCGACGGGCCCACGGGGCTCCAATGGCCGTGCCCGACGCCGGATCACCCCGGTACGAAGTTCCTCCACGAGGCGGGCGTGTTGCGCGGCAAGGGGCTCTTCCAACCGGTCGAGTACCGCCCGTCGATGGAGCTGCCGGACGAGGACTACGGGTTGCTCCTGTCCACCGGTCGCACGCTCTATCACTACAACTGCGCGACCCAGACGCGTCGCGAGCCGGGCCTCGCGACCAAGCAGCCCGAGGCCTTCGTCGAGATTCATCCGCGCGACGCCAAGAAGCGCGGCGTGCGCGACGGTGACCTCGTCGAGCTCAGCACGCGTCGCGGTTCCGTTCACGCGCGCGCGATCGTTTCGCGCCAGGTCCGACCGGGATGCATTTGGACGCCACTGCACTTCGCCGAGGCGCGCGCGAACGTCCTGACGAACGACGCAGGCGACCCGGTGACGGGCACCGCGGAGTACAAGGTCTGTGCGGCGGAGGTGAAGGTTGTCGAGGCGACGACCGACGGGGCGACCCGTTTCCCCGGCAGCTACTACGGCGTCGGCGGTCCCGGGCCGGACGGCGCGCAGCCCGTCGATGCGGGCGCCCGCGCCGAGTAGGACGCGCTATCATGGCGACCATGCGCTTCCCGTGGAAAGGCCCGATCGGTCTCGCGTTGCTCGCGGCGTGCTCCACGACTCCGGCGGTCGACGCGCGCGTCGAGCCCGAATGGGACGACACGGGCACGGTCTGGGGTTACCTCAGCCGCAAATACGACGCGGACGGAGACGGCGCGATCACGCGCGGCGAGTACGGGCGTGACGACGAGTCGTTCGAGCGTATGGACGGCGACGGAAACGCGCTCCTGACCGCCGAGGACTTCGCGTACACGCCCGAGGTCTTCGGTCGGATGCGCATGGCCGTCGCGCGCGCCGTCGTCGAGCGGTACTTCCAGGGCGACGACGTCGACGACGAGATCACGCTCGACGAGCTCTTCGTCGTCGCGCAGGCCTACGATGCGAACGGGGACGAGCTCGTCGTCGAAGCCGAGTTTCGGGCGCACGCATCCGCCTGCTATCGCGACCTTCCGTTGCCGGCGAACGTCCGAATGATGGGCGAGTTCGATCCGTGGGAAGGAGTCATGGCGGTCGTCGACGAGGACCGTGACGGGCAGCTGGCGTTCGCCGAGCTCGGAGCGTTCTTCGAGGCGCAGGACGATGACGCGGACTTCGTGTGGAAGCTCGGCGCCGACGACGAGGAAGCCGAGGTGCCGAGCAGCGGACCGACCGTCGGTAGCGTGGCACCCGACTTCGCGCTCACGGCGCCGGACGGCGCGTCGACCGCGCGCCTGTCGAGCTTCGCGGGCGATCGACCGGTCGCGCTGATCTTCGGCAGCGCCACATGACCCCCCTTTCGCGCTTCGGCCGGTCGGCTGAAGGAACTCTGGGGCGAGTATTCGGATCGCGTCGCGTTCTTCGTGGTCTACATCCGCGAGGCCCACGCCCTCGATGGCGACAGCCCGATGGGGGGAGACGGGATGCCGATCTTCGAGGACCCCGTGTCGCTCGAGGAACGCAGCGGGATCGCGCGCGTCTGCATGACGAAGCTCGCGCTCGAGCCGATTCCCGCGCTCGTCGACGGCATCGATGACGCGGTGAACCTCGCCTACGCCGCGCATCCCGACCGCCTGTACCTCGTCGGGCTCGACGGACGCATCGCCTACCACGGCTTCGAGGGCCCGATGGGCTTCGACGTCGAGGAACTCGCCGCGGCGATCCGCGTCGAGCTGGGCGAATAGGCGCGCGCGTCAGCGCTTGACGAAGATGCTCCAGTCGCCGATCGGTTCGGCACGTTCGTAGCGCTCGAGCCACGACTTCCAGTCGCCCGCGAACGTGCCCAGCCGTTCCGGGTACGTCTCGTCGACGATCACGACGTCGGGTCGCGCAGCATCGATCGCGCGCAACCAGCCCGCGAAGCCGCCGCTCTCCTTCGCTTGGATGTAGTCACGGATGCCGCGCATGATGAACGAGTAGCGCGCGATGTTTTCGCGGTCGAGCAGAACGGGTGCCTCGGGCACACCGATGGCCGCGATCGTCGCGTCCCCGTACACGCGCTCGAAATGCCGCGCCTGGGCGCGCTGTTCGATCAGTCCGCGATTGCGCGCGAAGCGGTATGTCGCGGCCGAGAACACCGCCAGAACGAGCGCGGGCGCGACGAGGAGCAGCTTGCGCCGCCGCCCCGAGAGCTCGAGCGCATCGGCGACGCCGCGCGCTCCGCACGAAAGGAGCCAGCCGAGAGAGAGCGCGACGTAGGGCAGGAACACGAAGAAGTCGGGGTACTGCTGGAAGTCGAGCAGCGACCACGCGACCGGGAGCGGGAACGTGAAGAGCAAGCACGCGAACGGGTCGCGAACGAGCCGCCGCCAGCCCGATTCGCGGATGCGCCACGCGTAGAGCATCCCGATCCCCAGCAATCCGAACAGCGTCGGAATCCCCATCCCGTTGTAGACGAGGATCGTCATCATCGACGCGATCTGCCTACGCAGCGAACTCGGGTTCTCGAGGTAGGCCAGGTTGAAGACGAAGCAGCCGTCGAGGAACTCACCGAGCGCGCCGTTCATGGCCGCATGGCTCAGCAGCACAACGGTCGGAACGAGCCCGCCCAGCGCCACGCGGCGTGCAGCGCGGAAGCGGTCGCGATTGGAGCCCTCGCGTAGGGCCGCGATCGCGAATGCGGCGATCACGAACAGTCCGGTCGGTTGCCATGTGAAGGCCGCGAGCGTTCCCGTGAAACCGGTCAAGAACCAGTTGCGTCGCGCGAGGAACAGGAGCGCGAAGACCTCGAACATGGTCATGAGCATCTTCGGCCGCGTTCCGGAGAACGCGTGCGCGCCGAAGCCCCAGAACGAGACGAAGCAAGCCGCCGTCACCAGTGCCTGGATGTTCGATCCGAACAGCCGGCGCGACAGCGCGAAGACGCCGGTCGCCGTGGCGGACGCGATCCCCAGGAAGAGCCAGCGCGTCGTCGCGATCCCGTCGCGCCCGAGCATGTCGGCGAGGGTGACCCCCACGGCGCAGACCATCTGTCCGAGCGGCCCCTTGTGGTCGAAGACGCCGACGTAGACCGGAGTCCCGCGCGCGATCGACTGCCCGCCGTAGAGGAAGATCGCGTCGTCGTGATTCAGTCGCCCTTCGGACCCGCCCATCCAGTACACGAATGCGCTGAGCAGAAAGACGGTCGCGAGTGCGAGCCAGCCACGGAGCTTCTCCCGATCGGTCACATCCGGAAGCGTACTCGCCGCGCGCGATCCTGCAAAGCCGGCGGGCTGCGGGGTCAGCTCGCGGCTCCGACCGCGCGGGTCAGCTTCGCCTCCAGGTGTCCGTGTAGCGTCGGCACGCGGTCGGTCGACATCTGCATCGAGTAGGAGAGCGAGCCGGGCTCGATGCGATAGACCCGCTCCGTAGCCACCATGCGCGGGTCGTGCGCGTGCGACACGCTCGCGAAGCAGAGCTCGAGCACGTCGTCGTCGACGGGCTTCACGCGTCCGACGAGGACCTCGGTTCGACCGGACTGCTGCGCGTTGAGCAGGTGCACGGAGCCGTCATCCTGCGGGAGCAGGAACCCGGTCTCCCAGTGGGAGAGTTCGCCGTCTGCGATCAGCGTCGTTCGCTGCTCGTAGAGCAGATCGGGCGCGCCCGCGCGCGACGCGAAGCAGAGGCGTTCGGCGTAGCGGAACGGGTCGATCGTCGGGAAGCGTCCGCTCCCCGTACCCGTCCATTCGCCGACGAGTCCGCGGAGGACGCGCTCGGTCGTTTCGCGATCCGACATCGAAGCAGTCTAGCCCGGGTTGTTCATGAGGCTCTGCCGAGATCGACGCAGATGCGCGCCAGATCAGCACGTCCCTTCCTCACCGGGTTCGACGACCCGTCCAGGTCGCCTGCACGCGCTTCGGTCGCGAAGCGCTGATCTGACGCGCATCCGCATCGATCTCGGCAAAGCGTCATGAGGCACCCGGGCGAGCGGCCCGGGCGCCGAACGCCGCGAGGCCTACCGTACCGGATGGATGAAGGCGAGGTACGTCGCGGCCGAAACGCCCGCGGAGCCGTCCGGAATGAACGTCCCGACGAACGTGCGGGAGAAGAGATCGAACCGACGGACGCGGCTCGTCGTGACCGACGTGATGTAGAGGTCTCCGTCGGCGGGGTTGATGGCGAAGCCGGTCGGCTTGGACATCGCGGCGATCTGCTCGATGAAGGCGCCCTGGTCGTCGAAGTGCAGGATCCGATTGCTGCCCTCGCTGCTCACGAAGAGCGAGCCGTCCTCGAGGAACAGGAGCATCCGCGGATTGCGCAGCCCGCCGCGCAGGGCGGGGACGAACTTGCCCATCGAGAATCCGAAGGCGCCGTTGTAGCGAATGATCTCGTGCGAGAAGTAGCTCGGCACGTAGAGGTGTCCGTCAGGCCCGAAGACCATGCCGTTGTCCGGGCCGTTGAGACCGCCGGTTCCCTGCTTCACGAAGACGCCGAGGAACGAGCCGGTCGAGCCGTCGAAGCGCAGGACCTTGTCGTTGTTGAAGCTCGCGACGTACAGGTTGCCATCGGGGCCGAACGTCGCCGCAGTGGGGCCGTCGAGGCCGCCGGACTCGTCGCCGGGTGTGTTCGGATCGTCGCCGATGAAGACGTCGACGAACCGCGTTCCGCGATAGCGCCAGACCTCGTTGCTCTCCTCCGCGCAGACGTAGATGAGTCCGTCGGGACCCACTCGAATCGACTGTGCGCCGGGGATGGGCTCGAGGTTGCCGACGGGCTGCCCCGTGCGCGCGTCGTAGCGATGCACCGCCTCGCTGACGTATCCGGTGAGCCAGAGCTCCGGACCCGGCAGGATCGTGGGGGGGCCGACGACGGTCTTTTTCCTTTGCGCGTCGCTCGCGCAGGAGAGGATTCCGATCGTGGCGATGCAACCGAGGATGCGAAGGAGGGCGTTGGAGGAAGCGGACTGTGTGTACATGGAAGAACTGCTCGTGGATTGCCGCGGACCCCATCGTCCGGGTGCATGCTTCAGTCCAAACGGGCGCGAATCGGTCGCATCCGTTTCGAGAATCCGGCGTCGAACCGGCCGTTTGTCGGAACGTTGGATCGATCGAGATATATAGGTAGACTGTTCCGAGTTCTCGTGGGGGGGTGGGCTGCGTAGCTCTCGCCGGTTTGCGCACGCCGTCTGCCTCCGCTGGAACACATTCTTACGTGGCGCGCGAGTGGCCCGAGCGGTTGACCTCCTCGTCTTCCCTTCGGTCCGGTCGGCGCAGCGACAGGTTCGTCCGTGACCTCGAGGACGTCGGTCCCCCCCGGCCCCTCGAACTCGGGACTCCGGGAGCTGCGTTCCGCCTCGATCCAACCCCGAGGAACAATCGAACGACTCGTTCCCTCGAGTCGATGGAGGACCCGATGATGGCGAAGAAGAAACGCAAGGCATATCGCAGGCGCTCGACCGAGGAGCAGATCAAGGACCTCGAGAAGGAGATCGCCGCGCTCCGCCTGCAGGCGCGCGAAGAGAAGAAGTTCTCGCCCGACGCGGTGTTCAGCGACCGCAAGCGCCTCGAGCTCTCGCGTGCTGACTACGCCGTCCTCGTCGACGTCTCGGCTCTCACGATCTACCACTGGGAGCACTCGCACTCGAAGCCGCGTCTGGCCCAGTTGAAGCGGTGGCTCGCCGTGCGCGAACTCAGCGTCTCCGACGCCTGGAAGCAGCTCGGCTACGAGTAGCGGTTTCGCGCTTTGGCGGAGGCGGAGGGATTCGAACCCCCGTTGAGTTGCCCCAAACCGGTTTTCAAAACCGGCGCATTCGGCCGCTCTGCCACGCCTCCGTGGGCGACGATCCTAGCGCGATCGGGCCGGGAGTTCGCCGCTTAGTCGAACCCCGGCCCGCGCGCGTCAGTCCGAGCGCTTCGCGATCACGCGATAGACGCAACGGGACGCGCCGTCGAGCAGGTGCTCCTCGCGCGAGACCTCGACGCCCTTCCCGAGGCTGGCCCGGAAGACGTCGAGCTCGCTCGCGCACAAACTCTGGCACATTTCCGCGGCCACGCAGATGGGGCAGTGGTTCTCGATGAGCAGGACCGATCCGTCGCGTTGCGTGCGCGATTGGGCCATGTAGCCCTCTTGCGTGCGCAGGCGGGCGAGCGCGGCGACGCGGCGCGCGAGCGGTGTCGAGTTCCCGGGAAGGCGCGCGCGATAGTCCGCGACCGCGCGCTCCGTGCGCAGCGCGAGGAGCGTGGCGAACGCTTCGGCACCCACGCTGTCCCGCACATTCGCGATCAGCTCGACGGCGAGCTCGGCGTAGCCCGTCGGAAATCGCCCGTGCCCGTCCTTGGTCAGGCACCACACCTTCGCCGGTCGACCGATCGTGCGTCCCTCGCTCGACGGCGGCTGCTCGCGCACGAGCCCGTCCTCCTCGAGCCGCGCCAGGTGCTGGCGCGCTCCCATCCGGGTCATGTCGAGGCGGCGCGCGAGGTCGCTCGCCGATGCCGGGCCCCGCGTCTTCAGCAGGTGCAGCACTCGGTCGCGGCGATCGGACGTCTCCATGCTAGCGACGCTATCTCGACTCGAATTCTTTCGCAAGCACTTGCTTGCGAAAGAATGGCGTGCGAGATTGGACCGACGTCAGGTGGAGCGAAGGCCGAGGTTGCGAACATGACGAACGAGACACGAGCGCGAGGCGAGCAGTGGGTTCCGATCGATCGCGTCCCGGACGAGAGCGAGCGCGGCGTGATGCGCGTGGCCAAGTGCGCCGGGCACGCGCTCGTCGTCGGCCGCGACGAAGACGGTTGCGTCTTCGCTCTCGACAACCGGTGCCCGCACGAGGGGTATCCGCTCGCGACGGGCACGCTCCAGGGCCACTCGCTCACGTGCTGCTGGCACAACTGGAAGTTCGACGTGCGCGACGGCACGTGCACGCTCGGCGGAGAGCACGTGCGCAGCTTCGCCGTACGCGAACGCGATGGGGTCGTCGAGGTCGATGTCTCCGAACCGGATCCGGAGGTCGTGATCGAGGGCTGCATCGAGAGTCTGCGAAGCGCGCTGTTCCATCACGACAACGGGCGCGCGCTGCGCGACGCGGTTCGGGCGCTCCAGGCCGGCCTCGATCCCCACACGCTCTTGGCGGAAGTGGCGGCGTACGACGCCGAGCACGCCGAGTACGGAACGACGCACGCGCTCGCGGTCGCTGCCGACTGCGGACGCATCCTCGCGCGCGCGTCGACGACGAAGTACGCCGGCGTCCACGCCGTCGAAGCGATCGCCCCGGCCATCGACATGTGCGGAGACGCCAACCGCCGGCTGGCGCGACGCGTGTCTCCCGCAGCGGTCGAAGGCGCGACGCTCGAGCGCTTCCGCGCCGCCGTAGAGGCCGAAGACGCGGCGCTGGCCGAAGGCCTCATTCGCGGCGCGTTCGACGAAGGAGCGTCGCGCGAGGTCGTCGAACGCTGGCTGTTCGCGGTGCTCAGCGACCACTTTCTCGACTTCGGGCATCCGCTCATCTACCTGATCAAAGCGCAGGAGCTGCTCGAGCGCGTCGACGACAGCTTCGCGGCGCGCATCTATCCCGCGCTCGTCTACGGCATCGTCCTCGGCACACGCGAGGACACGCTGCCGTACATGGAAGGGTACTCGCGTCGCTTGACCGAGATCGCGCACGAGCTTCCGGATGTCCACGCGACGCGCGACGAAGCGCGCGCTGCGGCCTTCGATCGGAGCGCCCTGCGCGACGCCGTGCTCGACGGCGCGTCGATCGCGAGCGCGTTCGACGCCGTCTGGAATCCGCTGCGCGGCGGTGTCGCGCCGCAGGCGGTCGCGGCGGCGCTGGTGGAGGCCGCGGCGCATCGGTTGTGGCGCTTCGATACGGAGGTCGATCGCGATCCGAGCGTCGCCGAGGGCTGGCTGTGGGCGACGCATCGCTTTACCTTCGCGAGCGCCGTGCGCAACGCGGTCGAGCGCTTCGATTCACCCGACGCGCTGCGCTTGATCTTTCACGCGGCGGCGTTCCTTCACACGGGACGCCGCATGGATCGAGCGGAGTTCGAGCTCGGTGCAGCGGCCTCACCGGCGAGCGTCGACGACGTGCTCGCGGCCGTGCGCGCTCGGGACGCCGAGGCGGCCGTTGCGCGCGCCCGCGGCTTCCTGGCGACGGGGGGCTCCGTTGCCCACCTGCGCGAGGCGGTCGAGGCGCTGTGCCTCGACGATCCGGCCGTGCGTCCGATCGTCGTCGCGCACGCGATCAAGACGGCGTGCTGCGCCTTCGAGGAGTACGAGGCGCTCGGCGACGGTTTGGACCGCGAACGCCCCCTGCTCGCGACGCTGCGCTTCCTGGCCTCGCCGGTGGTCGAGCGCAGTGTGCACGAGGCCGCGCTGCGCTCGATCCGTTGGGTCGCGGACGGTGTGATGCCGGCCAAGCTGACGCAGTAGCGCGGCCCTCGCGTCACCCGCGCGCGCCGCGGCTCCAGGCGTGCGGCGGATGTGTCGATGGAGAGCGCGGAACCGTTCGCACCTCGACCGAGGCTGAAGCATGTCCGAACCATTCGACAAACCGGAGTTGGTCGCCACGTTCGTTACGGTGGGCCGCCGCGTGAGCGGTATCGTCGTCTCGGCGACCGAACACGCCTTCGAACTTCGACTTCCGGTGGGCGCCGGACGCGTCGTTCCGCTCGGGCGAGAGTCGAAGCTCATGCTCGTCGGCGGGTCGATGGAGGACTCGCTCGACGTCGTTGCAACGTCGGTCTTCTGGCGCGAGTCGGCCGAGCACGACAGCGTCCGTTTCTCGGCATCCGACTCAGACCTCGGGGAGATTCGCGCCGCGCTCCGGAGTGAGCGTGCCGCGATCCGCGTACCGGTGCGCGGTCGGCGCGCATTGCGCGCACAGCTGGAATCGACGGCGGGTGACTTTTCGATCGAAGCGGGCATCGTCGACGTCTCCGCCTCGGGCATGGGAGTCATCGTCGGCGTCAAGGACGACATGCGGCTCGCCGCGCTGCTGTCTCACCAGACCGAGGGAGCCGTGTGGCGTGTGAAGCTGACGTTCCATATGCCTGGGAACGACGCACCGATGAACGTCGTCGCCGCGCTCCGCTATCGCTCGTTCAAGCAGCCGTTCGTGAAGTACGGGCTGCGCTTCGACGACGAGAGCACTCGCGCCGCGTTCCCCGACCAAGTGCAGACGGTCGAGCAGCACCTGATCGGCTACGAGCAGGCCGGTCGCGACGCGGCCTAGCCCGGGTTATTCATGAGGATGTGCGCTAGTAGCTGCAACTCGGTTCCTGCCGGTGCTTTGCGGGCGTTGGCCCCGGAGGCGACCTTGTCAGGTCGTCGAGGACGCCGACGTTCGCAAAGTGCCGGCAGGGGCCGAGAGACCGGCGTAGCCGGTCGATTGCAGCTTTTG
>JAJDEV010000260.1 GCA_029259605.1 Planctomycetota bacterium
GGCTACGCCGGTCTCTCGGCCCCTGCCGGCACTTTGCGAACGTCGGCGTCCTCGACGACCTGACAAGGTCGCCTCCGGGGCCAACGCCCGCAAAGCACCGGCAGGAACCGAGCTGCAGCTACTGCCGCACATCCTCATGAAGAACCCGGGCTAGCCGCCGGCGATCGCGGTCACGAGCTCGAGCACGTCGCCAGATTCGACGACCGCGTCGGCGTCGAGCCGCTCATGCGCGCGCCAAACGGTCGGAATCAAGTGTCCGTCGCGGACGAGGTGGCGGGCGACGGCGCCGTCTTCGGACGCGTCGGAGGCGGCGATGTGCTCGAGGAGTTCGCGCACCGTCATCGGCAGCGCGAGCTCGAAGCGTCCCGACGGCTCCAGCGCGGCGCCGAGCGATCCGGCGGCGCGCAGCTCGACGGTTCCGAGGTGGCGGGCCGGTGACGCGACGCGCGCGCGATCGGCACGCACCGGCGCCGGGGCGTCGTGCGCCGGAGCCGCGAGCACGCGGTCGGAACCGAGCGCAGCGAGGCGCGCGGGCTCGATGCTCCCGTCCTCCGCGAGCCCGCGCCACGCCGCGTATTCGTCGAGCATCCCCGGTTCGTCGAGGCGCGCGCGCGCCCACTCCGGCGCGTCGTCGTCGCTCACGCCGTCGAGCATGCGCCGCAGGAGCACGAGGCTCGCGCCGGCGGCGAGCAGCACGCGGCCGGGCGACGTGTCCGCCGTCGCGCGCAGCGCTTCGGGCAGGATCCAACCGGCGAGTCGATCGAGATCGCACACGCCGTCGGCGAGCAGGCCGGCGGTCGAGAACGCGCAGAAGCCGGTCGCGTCGACCGCGGCGACGAGGTTCTCGTGCCAGTAGACGAGCCTGCCCTTCGCGACCGGTCGCGCGGGATCCTCCGCGCCGACCGGCAGCGGACCGAGGTCGGCGCAGAGCTCGACCAGACGCTCGCGCCCCGCAGCATCGACGAGGAACGGGAAGCTGCGCATCGGATCCGAGCCGCCGCTGCTGACGCACTGGCCGAGCACCGACGCGTAGCTCGCCTCCGAACGTGCGGCGTGCCCGTGCGCCGAGACGAGCTCGTCCTCGAGCCCGAACTCGCGCGCGAAGGCGAGCGCGCCGCGGCGCATCGCGGCCAGCGCGCGGGACGGCGGCGGTGCGACGCTCGGGTGATCGTCGTCCTCGAACGGAACGAGCTCGTCGATGCACGCGGCGAGCCGCGCCGCGTCCCCCCAAGCCGGCGGCGACGATGCGTCACCGTCGAGCAACCCGCGCGATCGCGCGTGCGCTCGCAGCGCGAGGATCGCACCGACCTCCTTCGCGTCCGCGCCGATCGCGTCGCAGCGCGCGAGCAGCTCGAGCGAGTCCTCGAAGCGCTCGAGCCCGAGGCCCGTGCCTAGCGCGTGGCTCGCGCTGAAGTGCGCGCGCTGCCCCTCGCCGTCCCGGCGCTCGAACACCAGGCCGCAGGGCGTCGGACAACCCGCGCAGCCCTTGCGTTCGGTCGTGCGCTCGGATGCCTCGCGCGCGATGTCGCGTCCCGCGTCCGCCGACAACGGGGCATCCCTTCCCGCGCGCAGATCGCCGCGCGCGGCGAACGCCGCGTAGAGCTCCATCGTGCCGCCCTTCGAGCGCGCATCGAGGCGCGGGGAAGCGCCGAGCGCGGCGAGCAACTCGCGATCGCGCTCGCGCTCGGCGGTCGCGACGCGCTCGGGGCGTTCGATGACGAGTGCCTTCAACCCGAGCCCGCCGAACACGGCGCCGAGACCCCCGCGCCCGACGAAGCTGGGTCGCGCGCCGCCGCTCGCGAGGCTGGCGAACGGCAGCCGCGCCTCGCCGGCGGATCCGATCGAAAGGAGCGCGAAGTCGTCGCTTCCGCGTTCCTCCGCGAGGCGCGCGAAGACGCCGGCGGGCGTGGCGCCCGAGAGCAGCGGATCGGACGTGAGCGACGCGCCGCCGTCGCGCCGCAGGGTGAGCACCGCCCCCGGCAGCGTCGTCCGGCCGCGCAGCACGAGCGCGTCGGCGATCGTCGACAGGTACGGGCCGAGGCGCCCGCCGACCTGGCCCTCCGCGAGGCGCCCCGTCAGCGGCGAACGCGCGAGCACGCTCGCGCGCGCGGCGGTCGGGAGTCCGCGCCTCACGCACTCGCCCGCGCTCAGGATCAGGACGTTCGCGCCCGGTTTCTCGCGTTCGAAGAGCGCAAGCCCGAGCGCCGCGCCCCCCCAGCTCGCGATGCGCCGCAGCGCCGCCCCGAACGCGCCGTCCGCGGAGAGCCGCTCCTCGGGCGCGCGCACCGTGACCGCCTCGCCCCGCTCGAGCGCGCCGAGATCGAGGTCGAGCATCCTCTTCGACGTCACTTCCATCGACGCCCATTCTACGCCGCGCGTAGCGATCGACGTCGACGCGCGTCTCCAACGCTTGTCAGCCCTTCGGGCTGAGCCTAGGGTCTTCGCCCCGTCGCGCGGAAAAAGGCCAGAATGCGTGCGCCAACGCGCGCGTTCGAGCGAAGCGCGATGGCGACGCGGAGCTCGACACCGCTCCCCGCTAGATCAGGTGAAAGGCTCCATCGACATCGGCCGGCTGTTCGGGATCCCCGTTCGCCTGCATTGGACGTTCCTGGTCCTCTTGTACATCGTCCTCGCCGTCGTTCCGCGGCCGATCGGCGAGGTGCTGGCCGGGCTCGCGATCCTCGGCACGGCGGTGCTGCTGCACGAGCTCGGGCACTGCCTCATGGCGCGGCGCTTCGGAATCGGCGTGATCGACATCACGTTCTGGCCGCTCGGCGGGATGGCGCGCATGAACTCGGTGCCGGAGGACGCGCGCATCGAGGGCTTCGTCGCGGCGGCCGGGCCGGCGGTCAACTTCGTCCTGGCGGCGCTGTCGGCGCTGCTCATGCTCGCCTTCGGAGCCGCGGGCATCGAACCGCTCGCGCAGCTGTTCGCGTACTCGATCCTGGTGAACATCGCGCTCGGCTCGTTCAACCTCGTCCCCGCGTTCCCGCTCGACGGCGGTCGCATCCTGCGCGCGATTCTGGCGCGGTCGTCGGATTGGGTGCGAGCCACCGAGCAGGCCGTCGCGACCGGTCGCATCATCGCGACGGTCACGCTCATCGGCTCGATCCTCTGGGCCTTCTCCGGTGGCGGCTTCAACTGCGCGATCCCGATGATCGCCGCGTTCGTGTGGTACGCCGGCTCGCGCGAGCTGATGGGCGTGCGCCTGCGCCACGGCCAATCGCCCTTCGGCGGGAACTTCGGTGCGCGCTTCGAACAGCAGTTCGCCAGTCGCACCGCGCGGCCGTCCGGCGCAACCGCGCCCCCGGATGTCGAGGTTCCGCTCACCGAGAAGCCGCGTGCGACGTCCCCGCCCCCGCCGCCGCGCGGCGGATTCACCGAGGAGTACATCCGCGAACTCGAGCGCACGCGCGGCAGGCTGCGCCGGTCCGACGACGAGTAGCTCAGTCGCGCGAACGCATCTCGCGCAGGAAGACGTAGAGCTCGGCCAGCATCGCGCGCGCGTCCTTCGCGTCGACATCGGGCGCGACGTCCAGCTCGAGCGTCTTCCCGTAGTGCCGCGCCGCATTGCGGAACAAGCGCTTCTTCGCGCCGAGCTCGATCCCCGTGCGCCCGAGCAGCTCGCGTAGGAAGTCGACGTCTTCGCCGTCGAAGCGCGCGGCGTGCGCGGGTACGAGCGCGAGCCGATGGTTGGGAAGCTCGCTCCAGCGCGCGCGCGTGAACGGCTCGGGCGTCGCACGCACGCGGGGCTGGCGCAACACGAGCGTGCCCGCGACGAGATCGCCGAGCCGCTGGTGACGCGGCGTCGCCGCCATCAGCACGATGCCGAACGGCACGGGCACGAAGAGCGCCGCCTCGATCGGCCAGAAGATCGAGCGCAACGCGTACTGTCGCACCGTCGCCGAGAGCCCGCTCTCGCTCACGACGCGCAATCCGAGCGCGCGCTTGCCCGGCGTCGCTCCCTGCCAGAGCGCGGCGAACAAGAGGTGGTAGCCGATGAGCGAGAGGATCGATCCGGCGGCGATCCAGGTGACGAACGCGCCGAGTCCCGCGGCGGCGAACACGAGGATTGCGAGCGTCGTGACCGTGCCCCAGATCGCGGCGTCGATCATCGCCGCGGCGGTGCGCGAGCCGGCGCCCGCGACCTCGTACCGGAGCGTCAGGCCTTCGGGGGTTTCGACGACGAGCTCCGTCATGGCTGCGGCATAGTATGCACCACCGTGGAACGCGACTCGCCCGACAAGACGACGAAGATGCCGACCGACCTCGAGCGGCTGCGACGCCTCGAACGACTCGTGGACGCGCCGCGGCTGTCGCGCGGATGGACGGACGACGAGCTACTCGACCTCCCGCGGCTCTACCGCTTCGCGTGCTCGACGGTCGCGCGGCTCGAAGCGACGGGCCAGAATCCGAAACTCGCCGCGCAGACGCGCGTGCTCGTCACCCGCGCGCACGGGATCCTTCACGCGGAGGGTCGCGCGGGTCGCGACAACCCGCTGCTCCAACTCGTGCGGCTCTATCTGCGCGACGTGCCGCGCGCGATCCGCGCGGAGTGGCGCCTCGTTTCGCTCAGCCTCGCGCTGATGTACGGCCTCGCGCTCATCGCGTGGTTCGGCGTGTCGGCGGACCTGGACCTGGCGCCGTCGCTGCTCGACGCGGGAGCCGTGCAGCAGGAGATCCAGCAGCTGCAGGACACCGCCGACGGCGAGCCGTTCCGCGGCAACTTCACGTTCGGACTCGGCGAATCGCCGGCGACCGCGGGCCTCCTGATGCTGCACAACATCGGGATCGGGATCCTCTTCTTCGCGTCCGCGCTCATCCCGCCGCTCTACGTGTTCCTGCTCGCGACGAACGCGTTGATGCTCGGCACCTACACCGCGGTCGCGGGACATTGGGGACAAGCGGGCGCGATCTCGTCGATCCTCTGGTGCCACGGCGTCTTCGAGATCCAGGCCATCATCCTCGCCGGCTCGGCCGGACTCGTGC
This sequence comes from Planctomycetota bacterium, assembly GCA_029259605.1. Classification (GTDB taxonomy): domain Bacteria; phylum Planctomycetota; class UBA1135; order UBA1135; genus OFTM281. The sequence goes on from JAJDEV010000260.1 coordinate 4,990, forward strand.
TCGTGCGCGCGTGGGTGAAGCCCGGCGCGTGGACGCGCAGGTACGCGCTCCAACGCGAGAGCCGCCGCGCACTGCTGCTCCTCGCCCCCACCTTTCCGCTGCTCTTCTTCGCCGGGTTGATCGAGGCCTTCGTGAGCCCGCACGCGCCGATCGAAGTGCGCATCGGCGTGGCGATCACGACGGGCATCGCGCTGCTCGCGTGGGTGCTCCTGAGCGGACGGGGCGCGTCGCGGTCGACAGCGCTCGCGCGAAACTAGCCGCGCGCAGCCGGGCTAGGCGCGCCGCTCTTCGAGCCACGCCGCGAGCAGCGGCGCCGCGGCGTCCGCCGGCAGCGCGTCGAGCACGCGCACGCCCGTCGCCGAAAGCGTGCGCAATGCGCGGACGCGATCGCTCTCGAGCTCGAGCGCCGCGGCGCGCACCGCGGTCGACACCGCGCCGCCGTCGGCCGCATCGCGCAGGCCCGGGTCGTCGAGCGCGGCGAACACGAGGCGGTGGCGGCCCGAGGCTTGGGCGAGCGCGCGGCGTTGGTGCGCGACCGAGTGCGGATCGGCGACGTCCGAGATGAGGACGACGGTCGCGCGGCGGCGGTGGCGCGCGGCGAGTTCGCGCAGCGCGCGCGCGAGGTCCGAGTCGTGCGGCGTCGGCTGGCGATCGAAGAGCGCCTGCGACATGCGCGTCAGCTGGCGGCCGCTCTTCGCCGGGACGACCCACGACGTCAGGCCGCGATCGAACGTGGCGCAGCCGACGCGGTCGCCCTTCGCGAGCGCGACGGCCGCGAGCTGCAGCGCCGCGTCGAGCGCCCAGTCGAGCTTGGTCCAACCGCGGCGCTTGCCCTCCGCCGTCGTGATGCGCATGCGCCGTCCGGTGTCGATGAGCAGGATCAGCTCCTGGCCGCGCTCGACCTGGTACTGGCGGATCATCGGCTTGCCGCGGCGCGCGAAGGCCTTCCAGTCGACGCGCCGCACGTCGTCGCCGTGCACGTACTCGCGCAACGACTCGAACTCGGTCTCGCCACCGCGCCGGCGCAGGTAGCGCACGCCGAGGTCCTGCCAGCGATCGCTCGCCGCGAGCCGCAGCGTCTGGCGCAGGTTCGCGAGCGCGGGCTCGACCGCCACCGCTTGCAAGCCGCCGAGTCGGGCCTGGCGCTCGAGCAATCCCAGCGGGCCGCGGACGCGCACGCGCAACGCTCCGAACTCGAAGCGACCGCGCAGGTCCGAGCGGTACGCGCGCACGAGTTCGAGGCGACCGTGGTCGTCGAACCGGCCGACGTCGGGACCGCCGCTCGGGTCGTCCGACGTTTCGCGCTCGACCCGCGCACCGTCGACCGTTCGCTCGCAGACCTCGAACTCGGCCGGAAACTCCTCGTGCACTTCGACGCGTCGCGCGCGCGCCCGCGGACACACGAGCGTCAGCCGGCGATCGAACTCACGCGAGAGCCCCACGCGGTCGGGCAGGCTGCGATCGACCTCCATCGCATCGGGCGCAGGAGTCCGAAAGAAGTCGACGCAAACCGCGAGCAGGAGCGCGACGTCGAGCAACCACACCGCACCGCGCAGCGCGTCGACACGCAAACCGAGCGCCGACAGCACGACGACGGCGGCGAAGCACGCGATGCATCTCGAGGTCGGAATCAGCGCGGCACCTCGACCGAGTCCAAGATGCGAGTCAGCACGTCCTCCGGGCGCACGCCCTCGATCTCCTCGGACGGGTCGAGCGCGATGCGGTGGCGCAACGCGGGCACGAAAACGCGCTTGATGTCGTCCGCGGTCACGTAATCGCGTCCGTCGAGCGCCGCCGTCGCCTTGGCGGCGCGCAAGAGCATCACACCCGCGCGCGGGCTCGCACCGAGCGAGAGCGAGGGCGAACGGCGCGTCTCGTCGAACAGGCGTACGACGTACGCGGGCAGGTCCTCGCGCACTTCGACGTCGTCGATCACGGCGCGCGCGGCGAGCAGCTCTTCGGGCGAAGAGACCGCGGTGACACCGAGGTCCTGGGGCGACGCGCCGGGCGCGCGCGAATGCGCGCGGCTGAGGAGCTCGGCCTCGACCTCCGGCGCCGGATAACCGACGACCACTTTGAAGAGGAAGCGATCGAGCTGCGCCTCGGGCAGCGGATATGTGCCCTCGTGCTCGATCGGATTCATGGTCGCGAACACGCAGAACGGCGGTTCGAGCTCGTGCCGGATGCCGTCGATCGTGACCGCGCCCTCCTGCATCGCTTCGAGCAGCGCGGACTGCGTCTTCGCCGGCGCGCGGTTGATCTCGTCGCAAAGCAAGAACTGCGCGAACACCGGGCCGGGCTGGAACCGGAAGTTGCCCTCGCCGGGATGGAACACGCTGGTGCCCGTCACGTCGGCGGGCATGAGGTCGGGCGTGAACTGCACACGCGAGTACGTTCCGCCGAGCGCCGTCGCGAGCGTCCGCACCAGCAGCGTCTTCGCGACGCCGGGCGGCCCCTCGAGCAACACGTGTCCGCCGGCGAGCGCGGCGGCGAGGCAGTCCGTGACCTCGCGCTCGAGTCCCACGAGCACCTTTCCCGTCGCGCCGAGGACCTTGTCGGCAAGCTCGCGCACGCGCGCGATGCGCGGATCGACCGCGCTCGGTGCCGGCGCCTCGGACCCGTCCTCGGTCGGGAGTCGTTCGTCGTTCTCGTTCATCCCTTCGTCGCTTCTCCGTCGAGACCGTGAGCGAGCGTAAGCTGCTCGAGTCGTTTCAGTTCGTATCCGAGTCGTTCCAGGTCGTCCTCGTTCGCCACGGGCTTGGTGAACAACCGTTCGGCGGCGCGCTGCGCCTCGCCGTCCGTCGCGCCGAAGAACGACGCCACGACGGCGCGCATCGTATCCGCGTCGACGCGCTCGACGGGCGCACCCACGGGTTCGTCCGCGAGTCGCGCGGGAGCGTGGTGCGCGACCCTCGTGCCCAGCCGGCGCGCGAGGCGGCGCAGGACGCCGTCGCGCAGCATGCCTGCGAGCAGGTCCCAGCGCCTCTCTCCCCCCGCGACGCGCGCCAAACCGCGCGCGCGCATCATCGCCGAGACGGGCTCCAACGCCACCGGATCGCGCGGAAACTGGCGTGCCCAAGCCGAGGCCCAGACCAGGAGCAGCGCGAGCGCGAGGAGGTGCACGCTGAACGGGAAGTTGTTGGGAGCGAACGCGAGCGAGACCGCCGAGTCCGGCGTCCAGCCGCCGAGCACGTACTCGTCGAAGGACACGCTCCCGCTCTCGGCGAAGCGTTCGGCGAAGCGCACGGCCAGCAACGCGTTGCCCGCGTCCTCGATGTGGCGGTTGTCGAGGAAGTCGAGGTCGGAGATGAACAGCACGAAGCGTCCGTCCCCGTGCGCATACGACACGGCGAGCGCGTCGCCGAGCTCGTCGGCCAGTTCGACCTCGAGCGAATCCGACGGTTCGAAACGAAAGCCGGGCTCCCACTCGATCTCGAAGCGCTCGCCCGTGGGGAGCACGGCCTCGAGGGTGCGGTCCTCGCCGGCGCGCGGCGCGACGCGATTCAGCTCGCTGAGGTCGTCGAGCTCGCACAGCTCGGCGAAGTCGGCGAACGCGTCCGCATCGACGGCCATCAGGAGCGTGCCGCCCTGCTCGACGAAGCGCGCGTAGTGGCGCGGATCGCGCAGGCGACGCGCGCCGGCCGCCGCACCGACGGAGCGCTCGGAATCGTCGTCGCCGTAACCGGGCGGCGCCTCCGGCACGCGCGGCACGATCAAGAGGTCGCGCGACGCACGCAGCGCGCCGGGGGACTCGGTCCACGCGCGAGTCCGAAAGCCGAGCTCGCGCAGCAAGTCGAAGACGACCTGCCGCCCGTCCGGCTCGGCGGACCGCACGCTGGCCGGCGCCCGTTCGAGCCCGCTCGGGAGGAGCTGCAGCAGGATGCCGAAGGCGACCAGCAGCCCGATCGCGACGACCACCGCCATGTTCGCGGCGCGACTCATCGCGCGTCTCCGAGGTAGTTCGCGCAGAGCGCCTCGAGCCGGTCGAGGTCGGCGGTCGAGACCGGCGCGCGTCCGAACTCCTTGGCCTCCAGCTCGGTCACGAGCGGGAAGAGCAAGCGGTCGACCTCGGGCGACGGCCTGCCGCGCGCCAGCACCTCGCGATTCGTCCACGCGTCACGGAACTGGAGGTCGCCGCGCCCGCCGAGCCCGAGGACCAGCGCGAAGAATTGCTTGCGCAGCGCGAGTTTGAGGTCGCCGCGTGCGCGCGCCTCCGCAGCCTCGGCGCGCAGCAAGGCAACGCGCTCGGCGATCGAAGGTCCACGCCGCGCGCCCTCCTCACCGCCGAAGCGACGCGCGCCGCCCGTCAGGTTCGCGCGCACCATCCGCATCGCGAAGTAGACGAACGCGGCGACGAGCAGCACGCCGAGGACCCAGAACAGGTTGCGCGCAACGTCCGCGTCGAAGCCCACGCGCGACGTCAGCCACTCGATGAACTCCGTGAGCAAGCTCGGGCTCTCCCCGGTGCGCGCGAGCACGTCCTGCAGCGCGCGATCGACGTCGGGCGCCGCGATCGAATCCGACGCCTGCATCAGGCGCGACCACTCGCGCGGCGCCCGACGCCACCGCGCTCGGCGAAGTGCCGCAGGGTGAGATCGAGGTCGAGCGCCTCCTTCCGGATGCGCTCGTCGGTGTAGTACACCGTCTTCAGGATCGCGAAGTAAGCGGTGCCGATCCCGACGAACACCGCGCTGATCGCGGTCACCATCAGCGCGATCGGCCGGCCCTGGATGGAGAAGGTCGACTCCAGGAACTCGCGCACCGTCGGATCGGCGAGCGCGGTCGGAACGAGCAGCAACGGCCAGAGGATCGCGAGGCCGGCGACCGTCGTCCACGCCGCCCAACGACCGAACGATCCGAGGCCGAGCACGAGCTGCGTCCCGCGCACCAGCGACAGGAGGATGCCCGAGAGCCAGGCGATCGGACCGCGCGTCACGCCGCCGCTCCGCGCGAGCAGCGTCCTGCGCTCGAGCACGTACACGGTCGGCCCCACGGAGAAGAGCCACATGACGAGCAGCGCCGGGAAGAGACACAGCAGCATGCCGAAGACGGTCGAGATCGCTTGGGCGAGCGCGATGAGCGACACGCCGATCGCCGCCGTGATCCCGTTGCGCAGCGCCCCCCAGGTCGTCACGCGCAGGCGTAGCAGCGTCGCTCCGACCAGGCTGCACACACACGCGCTCGTGAGGTGCTCCGGAAGGAAGCCGAACAGCGCGGAGACCAACTGCCCGCCCAACCCGAACCGGGAGTACCCGACGAGCTCGTTCACGATCTGGTACGGCAGCCAGAAGCACGCCGCGATCCCGACGAACACGCCGAAGCGCTCGACCAGCACGTCGAGCGCCGAGTCGAGGATCTGACCGACGCCGCGCGCGTGCAAACGCGGTGCGTCGAACGCGACGCGCGCGCTACTGCGCCTGCGCCGCTCGCGACGCGGAGCCCGCGCTTCCTCGCGCCCGAAGGCGCGCGCCGGGAGGAGTCGTTGCGTGGAGACGCTCGCGCCGGCCATCGGGGCCCTCTACAGGTTGCCCAACGTGATCGCGCTCGTCGGGCAGTTGCGCGCGCAGGCGTGGTCGCGCGTGCATTCGTAGTTGGAGAGCTTGCGCACTTCCGCGTTGTCACCGTGCGCCCAGAACGCCTCGGTCTCACAGACCATCTCGCAGTTGCCGCAGCCGATGCACAGGCTCGGATCGATGTGGATCGAGACGTAGTCGCGCGGCGTGACCGGACACGAGAGGCCGTCCATGTCCCCGTCGTGGACCAAGTTGCGCGTCGCGGCGTGGGACGTCAGCACGCGGAGCGCGGCTTCCTCGCCCAGGCGCACGACCTCGGGCACGTCGTCGAAGTCGAAGCGCGCGAGGTGCGCCACCTTGGGCTGGATCAGCACGCAACGGCGGTCGGCGTGGAGGTGCAGCATCTGCTCGACGACGACCTCCTCGACGATCTCGAACGAGCGGTAGAGCGTGCTGACGACGCGGTCCTTGTAGTTCGGAGCCTTGAACGTCGCCTTGGTCGTGAGGTCGACGGCGACGATCAGGTCGGGGCGCAGCGTCTTCGCGAAGCGCAGGGGCAGCGGATCGGTGATGCCGCCGTCCATGTAGTGGTGGCCGTCGTGCTGGTACGGCTCGAAGATCCCGGGCAGGCAGCACGACGAGTAGACGGCGTCGATCAGCGAGATCTCGTCGCAACCGGGCGTGCCCCAGAACACCTGCCCGCCCGTCTCGAGCCGCACGGCGTTGCAATAGAAGGGAAGCTTCAGCTCGCCGAAGGACATCGTCGGGAGCAGCTCCCGGAGCCGGTCGCGGAACGTGTCGCCGCGATACAGGCTCGACGTGCGCACGCCCTTCAGCAGGATCTTGAGGAAGTTGAGCCGGAAGTAGTCGTCCTTCTGCAGCTTCGAGACGACCTCGGTCATCTGCTCGGTGCCCATCCCGCCGGCCGCCATCGCGCCGACGAGCGCGCCGATCGAGGTCCCGACGACCGCGTCGAACGTCATTCCCAGACGCTCGAACGCTTTGAGCACGCCGATGTGCGCCATTCCGCGCATGCCACCGCCCCCGAGGACGAGGACCGTGCGCGGTTGCCGTCGACCGTTGACCGCGTCCTGGTCGTGCCGGTCGCGGTACAGATCGGGGGGAAAAGGCGCGGAAGATGAGTTCTTGTCGTTCAAGCTTGGCGTCTCGCTTTGGCGATCGAACACATTCAAGGGATTCCGGAGGAGCGTGTCCATCCATGTCGGCGCGACCCGCGCGAACGCCGCGTGGATTCGCGGGCCGGCAAACGCTTCAATCGCCCGTCCGCGCCGCCTGACCGACCTCCGAGGATCCCCGTCCGCCACCCAACCTCGTGACTCGAGAATCGAACGAACGCATCGTCCTGGCCGCCGGACTCCGGCTGCCGCAGGCTCGCGCGGGCGGTGCCTACGCCGGCGAGGACACCGGACACCTCGGCGCGACGCTCGCGCGCGAGCTCCTGGCGCGCACCGCGATCGACGCCGGTCGGCTCGACGAGGTCATCGTCGGCTGCGTCGGACCGCCGCACGACCAGGCGAACGTCGCGCGGGTGATCGCGCTCCGCGCCGGCGTTCCGCGCCACGTCCCCGCCCAAACGGTCGCGCGCAACTGCGCGAGCGGCATGCAGGCCGTGTCCGCCGCAGTCGCGAGGATCGAGGCCGGGCGGGGCGACCTGTTCCTTTGTATGGGCGTCGAGGTGATGAGCGCGTACCCGCTGATCTTCAACTCGCGCGCGGTCGGCTTCTTCGCGGGCCTCGCGAAGGCGCGTAGCCTCGGGGCGCGGCTCGGCGCCATGGCGCGCTTCCGCCCGGCGATGCTCGCGCCCCGCATCGCGCTCGTCGAGGGCCTCACGGATCCGACCAACGGCCTGATCATGGGGAAGACGGCCGAGAACCTGGCGCGCGACTTCGCGCTCGGGCGCGAGGCGTCCGACGCGTACGCGGTGCGCAGCCACGAGCGCGCCCGCGACGCCCGCGAGCGGGGACGGATCGCCACCGAGCTCGTCCCCCACCTGCCCCTCGCCGCCAAGGGCCGCCGTCCGAACACGGTGTCGCTCGACCACGACGACGGGGTGCGCGACGACCAGAGCATGCAGGCGCTCGGCAAGCTGCGCCCGTACTTCGAGAAGCCGGACGGCGTGGTCACCGTCGGAAATGCGTGCGGCATCACGGACGGAGCGACGGCGTTGATCGTCACGACCGAGTCGCGCGCGCACGAGCTCGGGCTCGAGCCGCTCGCGGCGATCCGCGGACACGCGTGGGCGGGCTGCGATCCGGCGCGCATGGGGCTCGGTCCGGTCTACTCCAGCGCGAAGGCGCTCGACGAAGCCGGATGCACCGTCGCCGACATGGGCGCGATCGAGATCAACGAGGCGTTCGCGGTGCAGGTGCTCGCTTGCCAGCACGCCTTCGCGAGCGACGAGTTCGCGCGCAAGGAGCTCGGCCGCGACCGCGCGCTCGGCGCGATCGACGACGCGCGCCTCAACCCGAACGGCGGCGCGATCGCGATCGGACACCCGGTCGGCGCGACGGGCGCGCGCTTGCTCCTCACGCTCGCGCACGAGCTGCGCGCGGGCGACCACGAGCTCGGCCTCGCCACGCTGTGCATCGGCGGCGGACAGGGCGGGGCATTCGTCCTCGAGAGGATCGCATCGTGATCCACCTCACCGGACTTCCGGAGCCGGAGGGCGCGCCCGCGCCCGGCGCGTGCGTTCGCATCGAGCGGCCCGAGCCGGGGCTCGCGATCGTGTACCTCGATCCGCCGCACCGACCGAAGCTCGCGGCGTTCGACGTCGCCCTGCTGCGCGACCTCGATGCGGCGATCGACGAGCTCGCGGGTGACGCGTCGCTCACCGGCCTGGTCATCACCGGGCGCGAGCCGCTGTCCTTCGCCGCGGGTGCGGACGTCGAAACGATCGCGAAGATCTCGGACAACGAACTGGCCGGACGCTTCGTGCGCGAGGGGCAGAAGCTCTATCAGCGCATCGCCGCGCTCGGCAAGACGAGCGGCGGGCGCGTGACCACGATCGCCGCGGTCGGCGGTCCGGTGCCGGGCGGCGCGTGTGAGCTCGCGCTCGCGTGCGATCGCATCGTGTTCGCCGACGATCCGAAGTCGCGCATCGGCCTGCCGGAGGTGCTGCTCGGGATCTACCCCGCGTGGGGCGGCTCGCAGCGTTTGCCGCGTCGCATCGGCGTGCCGGCGGCGCTCGGCTCGATCCTGACCGGCAAGCTGCACCGGCCGAAGGCGGCGCTGCGCATGGGGCTCGTCGATCGCCTCGCGCACCCCGCGTACCTGATCCGCATCGCGAGCGACATCGCGCTGGGCCGCATGCAGTGCCCGTACCGCGGACGTCGCGGCTGGCGCGCGCTGCTCATCGACAAGAACCCGCTCGCCGGTGCGGTGATCGCGCACATGGCGCGCAAGGACGTGCTCGCGAAGACGAAGGGACACTACCCCGCGCCGCTCGCCGTCCTGCCGCTCGTCGTGCGCGCGCCGCGCGTGTCCATCGAAGCCGGACTCGAGCTCGAAGCGCAGAACGTCCTGCCGCTGACGAGCTCGCCCGTCGCCTCGAACCTGATCCAGATCTTCCTCGGTTCCGAGCAGGCCAAGAAGCTGTCGCGCATCGCGAGCGGACCGGATGGCGAGCTGGTCGACGCGCGCAAGATCGAGCGCGCGGCGGTGATCGGCGCCGGCGTCATGGGCGGCGGAATTGCGGGATTGATGGCCGAGAAAGGCCTTTCCGTCCGTTTGCGCGATCTCGATCGCAAGCAGCTCGACGCCGCGCTCGCCGAGCAGATGACGGTCATCGGCAAGAAGCGGAAGCAGCGTCGGCTCGAGCCGCACTTGGCGGACGCCGCGATCGATCGACTCGAGATCACGACCGAAGCCGTCGGCTTCGCGCGCTGTGAACTCGCGATCGAAGCCGTCGCCGAGAAGCTCGCGGTCAAGCGCGCCGTGCTTTCGGAACTGGCCGGCATGATGGCGCCGGACGCGATCCTCGCGACGAATACGTCGTCACTGTCCGTCGACGCGATCGCCGAGGGCGTTCCATCGCCCGAGCGCGTCGTCGGAATGCACTTCTTCAACCCGGTGCGCAGGATGCCGCTGGTCGAGATCGTGCGCGGCAGCGCGACGTCCGACGACGTCGTCGCGCGCATCGCGAAGCTCGCGGTCGACCTCGGGAAGACGCCCGTCATCACCAAGGACGTCGCCGGCTTCCTCGTCAACCGTTTGCTCGGCCCCTATCTCGACGAGGCGATCCGGCTCGTCGAGTCGGGCGTCGATCCGCACGAAATCGACGCGGCGCTCGTCAGGTTCGGGATGCCGATGGGACCGTGCGAGCTGATCGACGAGGTCGGCCTCGACATCGCGTCGCACGCCGGCGCGTCGCTCGCCGCCGCCTACGGCGATCGCATGCGCGCGAGCCGCTACCTCGAACCGCTGATCGAAGCCGGCCAGCTCGGCAAGAAGACCGGTTCGGGGCTCTTCCTCTGGCGCGGTGAGCGCGGCGGCAAGCAGAAGAACGCCGGGCGCAATCCCGCCCTCAGCTCGCGCGGCGGCCTGTCGCTCGGCGAGGACGAGCTCGTCGATCGCTGCGTTCTCGCGCTCGTCAACGAGGCGATCCGCGCCCTCGACGAAGAGGTCGTCGCCGGTCCGGCCGAGCTCGACCTCGGCGTCATCTTCGGCACCGGCTTCGCACCGTTCCGCGGCGGACCGCTGCGCTACGCCGACGCGCGCGGATGCGACGAGATCATCGGACGCCTGCAAGCGCTTCGCGGCGCGCGCGACGTCGTCGCGTCCGGCGCGCGGCTCGAGCGCTTCGCGCCGGCCGAGCTCCTGATTCGAACGGCGAGCGAACAGGGCTCGTTCCACCCACGCACCTGACGCGCGAACGCGCGTGGCACGCAGTCATGACGAAAGGCAACGAGGCGGGAGGATTCGTCCGGCTGCTCTTCCAAGGGAAACTCGACGCGACGGCCGTGCTGCCGTTCCCGTGGCCGAGCGACGAAACGCGCGAGACGAGTGACGCAGTCGTCGACATGGTGCGCGAATGGGCGGCGGACGCGATCGACCCGGCACAGATCGATGCGGACAAGACGATTCCGCAGTCGGTGCTCGACGGGTTGAAGGAGCTCGGTCTCTTCGGTCTGACGATTCCCGAGGAGTACGGCGGCGCCGGGTGCGGGCAGTGGACGTACGCGCAGATGATGGAGGCCGTGTCGCACCGTTGCGCGTCGACCGTGACGGTGCTCGGCGGACACCTCGGGCTCGGGATGAAGGGGCTCCTCCTGTACGGCACCGACGCGCAGAAGGAGCGCTGGCTGCCGGCGCTCGCGAGCGGCGAGCGCATCGCGGCGTTCGCGCTCACCGAAGCCAACGCCGGCTCGGACGCCGGCGCGCTGCGCACGACCGCGGACCGTCTGCCGGACGGCTCGTGGAAGCTGAACGGACGCAAGATCTGGATCACGAACGGCGGGTTCGCGAACTTCTTCGCGGTCTACGCGCGCACTCCTCACCCCGACGATCCGAACGCGCCGCTCGCGAGCCGCCCGATCTCGGCCTTCGTCGTTCCGCGCGAGGCGGAGGGGCTCACGACCGGCGTACCCGAGGACAAGATGGGGTTGCGCGGTTCGTCGACGACCGAGGTCGGCCTCGAGGACGTCGTCGTTCCCGCCGATCACCTGATCGGGCCCGAGGGCGACGGCTTCAAGGTCGCGCTCAACGTGCTGAACTCCGGCCGCCACGGCCTCGCCGCGAGCTGCATCGGGCAGGCCAAGCTCGCGCGCGACCTCGCGGTCGCACACGCGAAGGAACGCGAGCAGTTCGGCAAGCCGATCGGCGCGTTCGGCATGGTGCGCGAGCTGATCGCCGGAATGAACGCCGACATCTACGCGATGGAGGCGGGCGCGTGGCTCACGGCCGGACTCGTCGACGCGGGCGAGCGCGAGACGATGCTCGAGGCCGCGTGCTGCAAGATGTTCGCGACCGAGCGCCTGTGGCAGATCTGCAACGACGCGCTGCAGGTCACCGGCGGCACGGGCTTCATGAAGGAGTACCCGTACGAGCGCATTCTGCGCGACGCGCGCATCAACCTGATCTTCGAGGGCACGAACCAGGTGCTGCGCATGATGCTCGCCGTGCAAGGAACTCGCGCGCTGGTGCGCGACCCGAACGCGCGCTTCGAAGGCGCCGCGGCGTTCTCCGGCGTACGCGCCGAGTTCGCCACCGAGCAGGCGACGCTCGAAGAACTCGCGCCGGTCTTCGCGCGCGAGGTCGGCCAAGCGGTCGCGCGTCACGGCAAGGAGATCCGCGGCGCGCAGCACGAGCTGCGCCGGTTGTCGGACATGGCGGTCGCGCTGTTCGAGATGGGAGCGGTGCTCTCGCGCGCGTCCACGCCCGAACGGGACGGCGAGAAGCCCGCGCCGAGCGAGATCGCGCTCGCACGGCTCGCCTTCCGTCGACGGGAGCGCGAGTTCCGCATTACCCTGGCGGAATGCGCGCACCCGGACGACGAGCTGATCGACGCGGTCTCGAACGAGAGCACCGGGCTGTAGCTCGCCGCGTGCGTTGCGCCCTTTCCGCGGTCGTGCTGGCGTGCGCGTGCGCGCCCGGCGCGCCCCAGGCGCCGACGCTCGCCGAGGAGGTCGCCGCGTTCGCGGAGATCGACCGCGCGTCACCTCCGCCCGCGCAGCCCGTGGTCTTCGTCGGCAGCTCGAGCATTCGACGCTGGACCGACCTCGAGCATGAGTTCGAGGACCTCACGGCGATGAACCGTGGCTTCGGCGGTTCGCAGACGAGCGACGCGATCCGCTTCGTCGACGAGCTCGTGAACGCCTACGCGCCGCGTGCCGTCGTCGTCTACGAAGGCGACAACGACCTCGACGCTTCGACCGGCAAGACCGCGGACGACGTCTTCGCCGCGTTCCGCACGCTGGTCGAGCGCATCCACGCGAAGAGCCCGGCCGCGCACGTCTACTTCCTCGCGATCAAGCCCTCGAAATTGCGTTGGGCGCGTTGGCCCGAGATGGACCGCGCGAACGCCCTGATCCGCAACTGGTCCACCGGCGTTCCCGCCGTTTCGTTCATCGACGTCGCGACGCCGCTGCTCGGCGCGAACGGCCGTCCGCGCGACGACGTGTTCCTGGACGATGGCCTGCACTTGAACGAGACGGGATACGCGCTGTGGGCGGCCACGATCGGTCCCGTCCTCCGCCGCGACCTCGCCGCAAACGGCGGCTAGCCCGGGTTCCTGATGGGGCTTTGCCGAGATCGACACAGCGTCGTCGAACCCGGTGAGGGAGGGAAGTGCTGAGATGGCGCGTAGCTGCGTCGATCTCGGTGAAGCGTCGTGAAGGATCCGGGCTAGACGCCTAGTCGCCCGCGAAGACGGGCGCGAACTCGCGCGCGAACGCCTCGGTTCCGGCGCGGCTGAGGTGGTCGCCGTCGTAGAAGAACTCGTCCGCGGAGTAGCGCTCGGAGTAGTCGAAGTAGCGCAGCTCGGGATGCTCGCTGAGCAGCCGCGCGATGAGCTCTTCGAACGCGCGCGCGTGTTGCGCCGGGATCCCTTCGCGAAAGCGCGGGTAGAGCGGGGTGGAAACGAACGTGAGTTCGACTCCGCGCGCCGCGCACAGCTCGACGATCTTCTCGACGTGTTCGATCGCGAGCGCGGATGTGTCGCCGACCTCGCCCCCCTCGTTCAGGAAGTAGAACGCGAGCTTGTCGGCGACGACTTCGGGTTCGAGGTGGTGCTCGAACGGCACGCGGTAGAAGCCGCCCCATCCCTCGAACGAAGCGAGGTTCGTGTCGCCGCGGTAGTAGCCGACGATCAGCCGCAGATCGTCCATCGTGCCGAGCGGCAGCCACAGGTCGAATTTCGCGCCTGCGACGAGGCGATCTTCGGTCCAGCCGAGCCGCGCGCGCCCCGGCGCGTCGACGAACGGGTAGTACGCCATGTGGAGCGTGCGCGTCTTCGCGTCGCCGGCGAAGAGCAGCCCGTCCTGGGACGGGCTGACGTGGCTCGCCGCGACGGCCATCAGCACGCGTTCGATCCCCGCGTTGCGCTCGAGGATCGTGCGGAGCTTGTGGTACGTGAAGAAGACCGGCTCGGCGTTACGCCCCACGCTCACCGCGTGCTCGAAGTACGCGGGGTCAAACGCCGTCGCCGAGTGCGAGGCTCCCGCGATCAGCGTCGTCGCGTCCGGAGCGACGACGAAGCGATCCAAATCGAAGACCGGCTTGACGAGCACGAGCCTGCCTGCGACGGACGCGACCAGCGCCAGAACGAAGCACGCCGCGACGACCAGGCGCAACCAACGCGCGCAGATGCGCTGCGTCCATGCCGTTTCCGGCCGAGGCGTTTGCTTCGCGTCGTGCATGACTAGAACTGGAAGTACAGGAAGCCGCGCACGTCGCTCATGTTCAGGAGCGACACGACGATGAGAACGGCGGTGATCAGGGCGAAGCGCGTGTTCGGCTTGAAGCGGCTCGCGAGCTCGTTGCTGTTCTTGAAGGTGAACGCGACGAACAGCCCGGCGGCGATGTAGAGCGGCATCTTGGTCGCCATGTTGGCGTTACCGCTGAGCGTGAACGAGCTCAGGTCGAACATCGACGACAGGACGTGCAGCGCGTCGGAGAACGAGCTCGACACGAACAGCACACGCGTGCCGACGATCCCCGCGAAGGTCAGCACCCACGCGAGCAGGAACGGGAGCCGCTTGCCCGCGCGATCCATCATGTGCGACGACATCACGAAGAGCCCGTTGATCACGCCCCAAACGACGAACGTCCACCCGGCGCCGTGCCAGAACCCCGAGACCAGGAACGTCACGAAGATCGCGAAGTAGAAGTTCGCGCTGCCCTTGTTCCGGTCGTGAACGCTCCGAAACACGTAGTCGCCGAGGAAGCGCGACAGCGTGATGTGCCAGCGGCGCCAGTAGTCCGCGAAGTTGCGGGCCTTGTACGGCGAGTTGAAGTTGATCGGGATCGCGATGCCGAACATCAGCCCGAGGCCGATCGCCATGTCGGCGTAGCCCGAAAGGTCGTAGTAGTACGACACGACGTAGCCGAGCGAGGACGCCCAGGATTCGACCATGTTCAGCGCCTGGGCGTTGTCGAACCCCGATTGCGACCACTCCGACAACGGATCGGCGAACAGCAGCTTCTTCGCGCAGCCCATCGAGAAGAGGAACAGTCCCTTCGAGACGAGCGCGAGGTTCGGGGGCGACCGCTTCAGCGCGTCGTACTGCGGAACGACGTCGCCGTGGTGCACGATCGGACCGACGATCAGCTGCGGGAAGAACGTGATGAACAGGAGGTAGTTCAGCAGCTCGTACTCGCGCGTCAGTCCGCGGTAGGAGTCGACGAGGTACGCGATGAGCTGGAACGTGAAGAACGAGATCCCGATCGGGAGCACGATGTGCTTGAACGCGACGCTCTCGCCGAACAGCGCGTTGTAGTTCGCGATCGCGAAGTCGGTGTACTTGTAGTAGCCGAGCAACGCGACGTTGCCGAGTAGGCCGCCGACGAACAGCGCTCGCCTCGACCACCCCGGACGATCGAACGACGCGCCGAGCCGGCGCCCGACGACGTAGTTGAACGCGACGCTCCCGAGGAAGAACGGGAAGAAGGAGCCGCTCCCGTACGCGTAGAACCAGAGCGAGGCGACGACGAGCGTCCACTTCGCGGCGCGCGTGAAACCACGGGCGAGGAGCAGGGAGTACGTGCCGAAGACGATCGGCAGGAACACCAGCACGAAGACGTAGGACGAGAAGATCATCGCAGGGGGATGACGCCGCGCCCGTTGGACGAACGTAGCGCACGCGACGCCGGGGCGCGGCGACAGATACACCACGGCCCCCAGAGGCGGTCAAGGCCACCGTTCATCGACCGATCGGCGTCGACCGCTCAGCGCGAATCCGGAATCCGAATCCACCAAGCGCGCTCGGATTCCAGCAGCCCGAACTCGTCCTTCAGCACCCACGGGTGCTTCGCGCCGCGCAGCAGCGTCGTGTCGATCGCCCGGCAGACGACGCGATAGCGTCCGGGATCGAGCTCGCTCGCCCGCACGACGAACTCGTGCCGCCCGGTCCGGTTCGCGCGGCTGTATTTCGCGGGCTTCTCGCGAATCGGATCGAGCGGGCCCCGGCCGCGGCGATCGGCGGCGAGCGATTCGGAGCCGGGGAGCGCGTAGCGCTCGTCGATATCGCGCGGGTCGCGCGGCGCCGCGTGCTCGGGCAACACCCACCAACGGACTTCGAGGTTGTGAGTCGCGGGTTGCATCACGTCGACCTCGAACGCGAACGAATCCTCGACGTCGATCGTCGCCGCGTGCGTGCGCGGGATGGCGGGGTAGTTCACGCGCTCGATCGGATCGACCAAGCTGTAGATCCGGAGGACGAGCGCCTCGCGGCACGGCGGGCAGAAGAACTCGCCGTCGAGCATCACGCAGCCGCTCGCCGTCGGCTTCCACGCGTCCCGCACCTGCCCGCTCGCGCCCTCGTACACCCCGACGCCGGCGACGCGCGCGGCGATCCAATGCGCCCACGGCACTTCGAGTGGATCGTCAGTCGGCGACACGTTCGGACGCCGCGATACGGCGCCGCGCTCGTGCGTGTTCGTCGAGTACTCGTCTCCGAGTCGTGCGAAGGCGTGTCCCCACTCGTGAATCGTCGTCTCGGCGCTGCGACCGCCTACGCATGCGATACCCGCGCTCCCGGTGCCGAGCACTCCGGTCCGCACGTACACGATCGCCAGACCATCGTGTTCCGGCCCCTGCGCGAGCACGTCGCGAACGAGCGTCGGATCGATGCCGACGTGACCGGCGTACGTGCCGAGCGTCCGTCCGCCGAGCGCGGTGCGTTCCTCCCGACCGAAGCCGTCGACGCTGTCGTCCTCGCTCACGACCGCATAGCGGCGGAAGTTGAGGTACGACGCGTACTCGCGGAAGGTCGCCTGCTGATCGAAGAACGACGGGACATCGGCGGCGAGCGCCTCGAAGGCGCGTTGGTGCTCGAGCGTGTAGCCGTCCCCCAGGATCGCGATGTCGACGCGGTTCGAGGAGGGGCCCGTCTCGACGACCGAGCTCGCTCCGAGGTAGGCGCTGGGCTTCGAACGCAGGGCGCCGACGCGCCCCGCTTCGGTGTCCGGAAACGACTCGGCGAGCTTCGTGTAGGTCCGCGCGGCGGCGCGATAGCGGCCTGCCTCGACGTCGGCCTCCGCCTCGGTCAGGAGCTCGCGCGCGCGCTCCTCGTCGTCCTGGCCCCGAGCGGCGGCGAGGTTCGCGGGCAGCGCGGGAGGGCGCGGCGCGCGCCCGGCACCGACGAGCAAAGTGGCCGCGGCGCACGCGAGGGCGAAGCGCGACGCACCGCGAAAGGCTTTCCACACCGAGCGAGCGGGCAGCGGCGGCGGGTGGATCGGCTCGTCGAACATGGTCGGAGGGTCGTTGCGGCGGCGCGGCACGCGGAAATTTACGTCCTGGGACCGTCGGGCGACGGGCCGCATCGATTTCTAGCGTACGCCCTGCGTTCATTCATCGGCTCGCCGCTCGGATCGATCCGCCACCGTCCCGCGTCCGCCCCCGCGCTGGCTCCGGCAGCGGGCCGAAGAAGCCCCTCGGGGCGGGAATCGGCCGCGAATCCGGGTAGAATGGTTGTGCCGATCGCCCACCGTTCCGATCCGTTCTCCAGATAAGGTGGCTTCGACGCCCAGAGAATCTGCAACGGGCCCGCCCTGACCCCCTAGAGCGAAGGCCCAGTCCCCTGCAGTCTTCCTCACGGACACCCCCCCCATGAGTTTCCAACGCTCGACCCTTCTCGTCGGCAGTCTCCTTCTCGGCTCGGGCTTCGTCCTCGGCTGCAGCAGCGGCGGGGGCGGAGGCAACAGCAACGCCGGCTTGTCGACCACGTTCCGGCTGATGAACATCTCCGTCGCCGAGAACTCGGTGTGGCAGATCAACCGCCCGATCGAGTTCACGTTCTCGATGCCGGTCGACTTCCAGTCGGTGTCGTCGAACACGATCAACATCCAGAAGAGCGACGGCGCGCCGGCCACCGGCAGCTTCTACCTGAAGCCCGTCGACATGGACGGTGATGGCATCTTCGAGACCGTCGATCCGAAGACGGTCGTCTTCCAACCGAACTGCCCCACGGCGGCGGACCTGTCGGACGCGGGGCTGCTGCCCGGTGGATACTTCTACACGATCACGCTCGACGGATCGGCGAGCACCACGAACACCGTCCTCTCGATGGACTCGCAGGCGCTGAAGGAGACGGAGATCCGCACCTTCTCGACGCCCAACTCGACGAACTCGACGATCGCGTTCACCGACACGAAGCCCGGACCTCCGGTTCCGCTCGTGCGCAAGGCCGGCTCCGCGACGACGACGGACGGCATCTCGTACATCGAGATCGGCGGGAACGCCGACCCCGCGTCGCGCATGTTCTTCGAGTTCGACGCGACGTCGCAGACGTACTCGGTCGTGCCGGGCGCCAACGCGCCCACGACCGTTCCGCTCAACCTGTACTCGAACCCGAACTCCGCGGTCGCGGTGATCCTGGAGTTCGACCAGGCGGTCAACCCCGCGTCGACGAACATCTCCGAGCGCCGCGTCCGCCTCGAATTCCGCGACTCGGGCGGAACGTGGCAGCCCATCGACACGCGCGTCGAGCTCATCTCGAACTGCTCGCGCAGCGGCGCGACGGTCCGCCTCGAGCCCCTCGGCCTGCTGCCGTCCGACAGTCAGTTCCGCGCGGTCGTGCTGCCCGGTTTCCAGGACATCTACGGCGAGTTCCTCAGCGCCGAACTCAACCAATTCGCCACCGCGCCGACGGACAAGCTCAACTTCGCCGGCCTCATGAACCCGACCGATGGCGCGGACGAGTTCCTCGAGGAGTTCGACTTCGGCGGGACGAGCATCGAGTCGTTCCAGAGCACGGACGCTCTGTTCGACACGCCGGAGGCCGTTTGGGGCAAAGGCAATCTGACCGCGGCGTTCGACTTCTCGGGGAACGGCGGCCCCGGCGGCGACTTCGACTGGCACATCCGCAAGGACCAAATCGTCATCCTCGACACCAGCTTCACCGAGATCATCGGCGGACCGGGTGGTGTGGCGAAGACGACCCAGGGCGTCTACGGCGGCGTCGTCGACGTCCGCAACCTCGTCATCGAAGGCGGCGGCGAGTTGCGCGTCCAGGGTCCGAACCCGATGCAGCTGAACGCCACGGGCTATGTCCAAATCGACGGTTTGCTCAACGCGAACGGCTTCAACGCCAAGGACGTCGCCACGCTGAACACCGGCAACCAGGTCGAGATCGGCGGCGCCGGCGGACCGGCGGGTGGAGTCGGCGGCAAGGCGAGCGAGCGCTTGAACAGCACGACGCCGCGCGGAGGCACCGGTGGTGGCCCGTTCAAGGAGATCGGTACCGGTGGTCAGGGCGGGGAGTCGGCGTTCTCCGCCGACCGGAACGGCAAGGACGCGCGTCGCCCCGGTGGCGGCGGCGGCGGACGCTTTGCCGCGGACTACGACGTCAACCCGGGCTTGACCGGTTCGGGCGGAACGTACGCCCAGAACGGCTACCCCGGATTCAAAGATCCGAGCGACCCGAAGCTCGTCGCCACGGGTTCGCTCTCGAAGCTCAAGCCTGCGCCCGGTGGCGAACCGGGACCGGGACCGTTCAAGGACGCGACGACCGACAACGACTTCTTCGGGATCAAGCCGGTCGTATCGATCGACCCGGGGACCGGCGACGCGACGCTCGACGGCCTCGTTCGCGGCGAGCTCACGCGTATCTGGTCAGGCTACGGCGGTGGCGGCGGAGGCGAGGCGTGTCCCGCAACGCGCTTCCCGACACCGAAGTGGAACGCCGGTAGCGACGAGAAGGGCGGCGGCGGCGGTGGCGGCGGCGGCTCGGTCCGCATCCGCGCGCTCGACAAGATCACGTTCGGTCGCTTCGGTCGACTCGAAGCCCAGGGCGGCAAGGGCGGCACGGGCGAGAACACCTACTTCCTCGACCACGTCGGCGGCACCGGCGGATCGGGTTCGGGTGGACACGTCATCCTCGAGTCGGCGGTCGCGATCGACTTCACGAACGGAAACCCGGGGAGCGCGCTGAGGCGCCTCTTCATCAACGCCAAGGGCGGAACGAAGAAGACGGGCTCGCTCAGCGATGCCCCCGTCAACGTCAGCCACGGCGGCGGCGGCGGACCGGGCGTCGTGCAGCTCCACGTCCCCTCGATCAACCCCTACTCGGACGACCCGAACACGTCGGACATCATCGTCCCGACCCAGATCCTGTCGGTCACGAACGTCGAACCGTTGAGCACGATCGTGAGCCCCCCGGGCATCCATATGATCCCGACCTTCGGCGCGCGCTCGAAGGCGCGCTCGAAGTGGATTTCGATCGGCGGAGCGGATCTCGATCCGGGCGGCGGCGCGTCCCTCGTCTCGTTCCTCTTCGGTGGAACGGAGACGGCCGCAGGCCCCGGTGCAGGCAAGATCCTCACCGACTTCGAGCAGGTCCGGCAGCTCGCGCCGCTGCTCGGCCCGAGTCCGCTGTCGGCGACCGCGTCCATCTTGCCGGACGACGTGACGCTGCGCCTCGAGGGCGCCGAACTCGACCCGATCATCAACTCGATGGCAGCGTTGTCGACCGACATCTACCTGCGGACTCCGTCGTTGCTGACGAACTTCCTCGTCGAGATCGGCGAGATTGGCAACGCGAACAACAACCTCGACTTCGCCGTCGTCAGCGCGACGTACAACGAAACGACGAACCAGCTCGACCTCGAGCTCGACAGTTCGCTCGTGACGGTCGCGTCGTTCGCGAGCGGCTTCGCGGCCGAGTACCGGCTGATCCCGCGCTTCTTCCAGGTGCGGACCGACAACACGCTGAACTACTTGCCCGACTCCGGCTTCGTTCGCGTCACCTTCGACGCCGCCCGCGACGACGGCTTCGGGAACCCCGACGAGACGAACCTGCTGGTCTCGAAGACGGCGGACATTTCGTCCTTCAACGCTCTCGCGCCGGGCGAGCTGCAGTTCTTCCGCTTCGAGGTGGAGTTTGACCTGGACGCCAACGGCGTCGGGGTCAGCCCGTCGACGAAGCCGATCACGCTCGACTTCCTACGCATTCCGTTCCGCTTCTAGACCGGACTGCGCACCCGCAACGCTTCAGGCCCTGCCGCCCCCTTCACGGGGCAGCAGGGCCTCTTTCTTTGGGGGACAGCCTCGTTCGGGCTGTAAGAGCAGCGCACGGGAGCGAGAGAATCTGCAACGCCCCCGGGGATCTTTCCCTAGCGACGACGGCCCTCAGACCCCGTCGCTGGAAGCCCCCCCCATGAGCAAGATCCCCTTCTCGACCTGCGCAGCGCTTCTCCTGGCGGCGGTGCTCGGCGCCTGCAGTTCGTCGGGAGGCGGCTCGCAGTCGAGCGCGCAGACGTCCACGTTCCGTGTGACGAACCTGTCCGTCGAAACGAACGCCGTCTGGCAGGTGAACCGTGAGATCGAGATCGCGTTCTCGCTGCCCGTCGACTTTCTGACGGTCGCGTCGAACACGATCGACATTCGCCGCGTGGACGGCACGCCGGCGACCGGGTCGTTCTTCCTCAAGCCGCTCGACCTCGACGGTGACGGCGAGTTCGAAACGCAGGATCCGACCCGCGTCGTCTTTCAACCGAGCTGCCCCCTGCGCGCCGACCTCCTGGACGCCGGATTCACGCCCGGTGGCGAGTTCTACACGATCACGATTCGCGGGCTGTCCACGGGAACGAACACCATCCGCTCGGCCGACGGACACTCGCTCAGCGAGACGGTCATGCGGTCCTTCTCCACGCCCGCGTCGGTGAACTCGGGGGTCGTCTTCGTCGATACGACGCCGGGGGCGCCAACGCCCATCGTCCGCTCGCTCAGCGCGTCGACGACCAGCGGTGTGAGCTATGTCGAGATCGGCGGCAACGCGGATCCTGCGAGCCGGATCTACTTCGAGTTCGACGTCGGGTCGCAAACGTACACCGCGGCTCCCGGAGCGAATGCACCGAGTCGCGTCCCGCTCAACCTCTACTCGGCCGAGGAGACCAGCGTCGCGGTCGTGCTCGAGTTCAACCAGTCGGTCAACCCGTCCGCGACGAACATCTCGTCGCGTCGCCTGCGGCTCGAATACGAATCGACGAGTGGCGCGACGACGCAATGGACGCCCATCGATACGCGCGTCGAGCTCGTGTCGAATTGCACGAACTCCGGTGCGACTGTGCGGCTCGAGCCGATCGGACTGCTGCCCGCCAGCAGCCGACTACGCGCCGTCGTGCTCCCGGGCTTCCAGGACATCCGCGGCGAGGTCACGACCGCGGCGCTCAATCGCTTCGCGATCGTCGATACGGCCGAGATTCAGCACTCGACGCTGCTCGACCCGTCGGCGGGCGCTGACGAGATCTTCGAGGACTTCACGTTCGGCGCGCCCAGCCTGCAGTCGTTCGAGGACGCTTCCGCCGTGTTCGACACGCCGATCGCATCGTGGAAGAACGGCTCGCTCGTAGCCGCGTTCGACTTCGATGGCTCAGGCGGTCCGGGCGGCGACTTCGACTGGATCGTCCGTCGGGGCGAGACCTTCCTCTTCGACACCGTTCGCTCGGACATCGTCGGCGGACCGAACGGCGTCCCGACACGCGTCCAGCAAGCGGTCGACGGAGTCGTCGACGTGCGCAACCTCGTGATCGAGGAAGGCGGCGAGCTTCGTGTCCAGGGGCCGAACCCCTTGCGCGTGAACGCAACCGGATTCGTTCGCATCGACGGCCGGCTGAACGCGAGCGGGTTCAACGCGAAGGACGTCGCGACGCTCGACACCGGAAGTCAGCCCGAAGTCGGTGGCTCGGGCGCGGCGTCCGGCGGAGTCGGCGGGGCCGCGAGCGAGCGTATCAACAGCTCGACGCCGCGGGGCGGAACGGGTGGCGGCCCCTACCGCGAAACGAACACGGGTGGCTTCGGCGGTGAGTCCGGATACGCGCCCGGGAACCAGAGCGTCAACAACCGGCGCCCGGGTGGCGGCGGCGGCGGCAAGTTCGCGGCCGACTACTCCGGCTTGGTCGGAATGGAGGCTCTCGCCGGGCTGGACGGGCACGCGAGCTCCACGGGCGCGATCTCCGGCGCGAGACCCGCACCGGGCGGTTTGCCCGGCGTCGGTCCGTTCCGCGACGCGACGAGCGACAACGACTTCTTCGGCGTGAAGCCGATCGTCGAGCTCGACGAGTTCGGCGTCGCCACCCTCGCGGGACTCGTGCGCGGGGAGCTGCCGCGCATCTGGGCCGGTTACGGCGGCGGCGGCGGCGGAGATGCGCTGCCGTCGACGCGCTTCCCGACCCCGCGGTGGAACGCGACGAGCGACGAGAAGGGAGGCGGCGGCGGAGGAGGCGGCGGCGCGATCCGGATCCGCGCCCTCGGCGAGATCGTCTTCGGACGACGCGGCTTCATCGACGCACAGGGGGGACAAGGCGCGACGGGAGAGAACACGAACTTCCTCGATCACATCGGGGGCTCCGGCGGTTCGGGGTCGGGCGGACACGTCGTGCTCGAATCGGCGGTGCACATCGACTTCACGGACGGCGACCCGGCGACGACTCCGAACAAGAACTTCATCAGCACGCGCGGCGGCCCGTTCACGATCGGCTCCAAGGCGCGCGCGGTTCCCTGCGGTATCAGTCACGGCGGACCGGGCGGCCCCGGCGTCATCCAACTCCACGTCCCTTCGATCCAGCCGTTCTCCGACGAACTCGATCCTGACTCGCCGACCGCGTCGAACATCATCGTTCCGACCGCAGCGCTGACTTCGAGCTCGGCACACCCGCTCGACACGCTCATGCGTCCGCCCGGGATCCACATGATTCCGACCTTCGGTGCGCGCTCGAAGGCGAGGTCACGCTGGATCTCGCTCGGTGGCGCGGCTTCGAATCCGAGCGGAACGCCGGACCTCGTGACGTTCCTCTTCGGGGGGACCGACGTGAACCCCGGACCGGACGAAGGGCGCGTGCTGAGCAGCAGCGGACGTGTCACGGATCTGGCTCCTCTGCTCGGACCCGAGGGGCTCTCGTCGACGGTCGAATTGCTCGCCGATGGAACGACCCTGCGCATCAGCGGCTCGTCGCTCGATCCGCTCATCACGCCCGCCGCCGGATCCGCGGCCAACGATGTGTACCTGCGCACGCCCACGCTGCTGCGAAACTTCCTGGTGCGACTGTCCGAGGTCGGGAACGCGACGAACTCGATCGACTTCGACGTCGTCAGCGCGTCCTACGACGGCGCGCTCGGTGCGCTCGAGTTGTCCGTCGATCCGCGCATCGCCACGTTGACCGAATTCGCGACCGGCATCGTCGTCGAGTACTCATTGATCCCGCGCTTCTTCCAGGTGAGCACCGACGGATTCCGTGATCAAGTTCCCGACTCGACGCTCGTTCGTATCACCTTCGAAGGTGCCCGCGACGATGGCTTTGGCAATCCCGACGAGAGCAATCTGCTCGTGAAGTCCACGGGCGACATCTCGGAGTTCAACTCGCTCGCACCGGGCGACCTGCAGTTCTTCCGCTTCGAAGTCGAGTTCGATCTCGACGCGACGGGGCAGGGCATCCAGCCCTCCACGAAGCCCACACAGCTCGACTTTCTACGCATCCCCTTCCGGTTCTGACCCCCCCTGCCCGGCCGGTGCCTAGGCGATGGTCGGGACCATTTGAGCGTGATAAGGTGGTGTAATGCCCGTCCGTCTACGGCCTTTCGCGTACGCTGCGCTGGCTCTTGCGCTGCTCTGCGTCGCGTGCACGAGCGGCAGCGGAGGAGCAAGCAACGGCGCGAGCGGCGACTTCTCGCTGCTTTCGATTTCGGTGTCCGAGAACGCGGTGTGGCAGATCAATCGCTCCATCGAGCTGCGCTTCTCGAGCGCGGTCGACTTCCTCTCGGTCAGCTCGAACACGATCAACATCCGCTCGGACACCGGCGTGCCGGCCACGGGCTCGTTCGCGTTCAAACGCATCGACACGGACGGCGATGGAACGGCGGAGACCGCGGTCGAGGACACGATCGTGTTCTATCCGAGCTGTCCGATTCAATCAGACTACTCTGACGCCGGACTTCGCCCCGGTGGCACGACGTACGTGTTGACGGTTGCCGGAGGCGAGAACGGCAACACGAACACGATTCGATCCGCCGAGCAGCGCACGTTGGCAACGACGTGGATGCGATCCTTCTCGACGCCGAACTCGACCGTGTCATCGGTCGTCTTTGTCGACCAGACGCCGGGCGGGCCGATTCCGGTCACGCGCCCCAAAGGATCGTCGCGCGTCGCGAACGTGACCTATGCCGAGATCGCCGGCTCGAGCGACCCCGACTGGAACGTCTTCTTCGAGCTCGACGCGACGAGCCAGACCTACGAAGCGGTCGGTGGTCTCAAGAAGGGCGATGCGCTTCTCCCGCTGAACTTGTACTCGGACGAGGCGACGCGCGCGGCACTGATCGTCGCGTTCAACCAACCCGTGAACCCGTCGAGTACGAACATCTCGGATCGGCGGCTACGGCTGGAGTTCCAGGACTCGGACGGCGCGTGGTTGCCGATCGACACGCGCGTTGAACTCCTCGCGAACTGCGCCGGGTCCGGTGCGATGGTCCGGCTCGAACCGATCGGACTCCTCCCGGCAGCAACCCATGTGCGCGCGGTGATCCTGCCCGGATTCGAAGACATCGTCGGTGACTCGGGCAGCACGCGATACGACCGCTTCGCCGTAGCACCGACCGCGGTCTTCGACTACCCGACCCTCAGCACGCCGGACGTCGGCGCGGACGAGTTCGTGGAGAGCTTCGCGTTCGGAGGCGATCACATTCGATCGTTCCAGGATGTCGACGCGCTCTTCGACACCCCCTCCGCGCGCTGGAACGGCGGCGAGTTGACCGCCGCGTTCGACTTCGAGGGTACCGGCGGACCGGGAGGAGACTTCGACTGGTACATCCGCACCGGCGAGAACTTCCTGTTCGATACGACCGCCACGGCGATCGTCGGGGGCCCCGACGGCATTCCGACGACGACGCTCTTTTCGACCGGCGGGGTCGTCGATGTTCGCAACCTGATCATCGAGCGCGGTGGAACGCTCCGACTCCAAGGACAGAAGCCCGTCGTGATCAACGCGACCGGCTTCGTACGCATCGACGGGACGCTCAACCTCTCCGGGTTCAGCGCGAAGAACGTCGTGACACTGAACTCCGGACACCAACCCGAGGCCGGTGGTGTCGGCGCCGCGGGCGGGGGAAGTGGCGGCGCCGCGAGCACGGTCACGACTTCGTCGACGCGTCGCGGCAGTCAGGGGTTCGGCCCATTCGGTGAGGCAGGCACCGGCGCGTTCGGAGGCGAGAGCGGCTACTCGACGGGCGGCTTCGACAACCGGCGTCCCGGTGGCGGCGGCGGCGGGCGCTTCGCCGACAACTTCGACTTCAGCGAGCGAACGATGGGACGCTTCGCACAGTCCGGATACGACGGAGTACCGCAATCGACGAGCGCTGTCACGCGGACCAAGCCCGCGAAGGGCGGCCAGCCCGGCCTCGGTCCGTTCCTCGACAACGACCCCACGAACAACTACTTCGGCGTGCGCCCCATCGTCGAGATCGATGCGATGGGCGACGTCGAGCTTGTCGAGCTCAAGCGCGGCGAGCTGACTCGGCTGTGGGCCGGGTACGGCGGCGGCGGCGGCGGAGATGCACTCCCGGGCAATCGCTTTCCGACGCCGAGATGGACCCCTAGCAGCGACGAGAAGGGCGGCGGCGCCGGGGCCGGCGCGGGGGGACTCCGGGTTCGCGCGCTCGGCGAGATCATCTTCGGCCCGCTCGGGCGCATCGAAGCGCGCGGCGGAACCGGCGGAACGGGCGAGAACGTCGCGGGCAACAACCACGTGGGCGGAACCGGAGGTTCGGGCTCGGGCGGACACGTGATGCTCGAGTCCGCTGTTCGAGTCGACCTCGCCAGCGCCGTGCCAGGGCTCAATCCTCGCGTCCACATCGACGTCCGCGGCGGTCCGCGCACGACGGGACTGTTGTCCGGCGTACCCAACGCGACGAGTTGGGGTGGCGGCGGTGGGCCCGGCATCATTCAACTGCATGTGCCCTCGATTCGCCCGCCGTCGGACGATCCGCTCACGTCGAACATCATCGTGCCGACCGAATCGTTGCTCGACGAAGACCCGTTCGAGCAAGTCACGTCGACGACGGCGCTGCAGATGATCCCGACGTTCGGCGCGCGCTCGAAGGCGCGTTCGCGCTGGATTCCGCTCGGCGGTGCGTCGTTCGATGCGTCTGGCGTCCCGCGCATGATCGAGTTCCTGTTCGGCGGAGTGGAGACTGCTCCGGGTATGAACGAGGGCAAGATCCTCACGACGGGCGGTCGAGTCGTCGAGCTCACGTCGCTCATCGGTCCCGAGCCGATCGGCACGGCTACGGCGTCGATCCTCGCCGACGAATCGACCCTGCGCATCGAGGGGGCCTCGCTCGATCCGCTCCGCAACGGAACGCTCGGCGGGGTTTCGACCGACCTCTACCTCCGCACGCCTGCGCTGCTGCGCAACTTCTCCATTCGTCTCGCGGACCCGCTCGAGTCCACGAACGCGCTCACGTTCGACGTCCTCTCGGCGAGCTACGACGGGAGCACGGACGCCCTCGATATCCTCGCCAACGAGCCGGGCGTCACGATGGCCGCGTTCGTCGGAGCGGCGTCGATGGAGGTCTCGCTCATTCCGCGCTTCTTCCGCGTGCGGTCGGGAGGCGATCCCGACCTGGTGCCGGACGGGACGTTCGTTCGTGTGACGTTCGAGGGCGCCGCCCGGGACGCCTTCGGCCTCGTCGACGAGGCGAATCTGGTCGTTCCGCGGACCGCCGACCTCTCGCGTTTCAACGCGGTCCAACCGGGAGCGCTCGAGTTCTTCCGGTTCGAGGTCGAGTTCGATCTCGACGCCGCTGGGACCGGGCTTTCCCGCGAGACCGAGCCAATCTCGCTCGACTTCGTACGCCTGCCGTTCCGGTTCTGAGGAACGCGTGCGCGGCCCCTTTGTCGGGGCGTCGGAAACGCGCGGGAACGCTTTCCGCGACGAGCGCTTTCCCTTATCTACTAGGCCCCTGAGGCATCACCCCCGCGCTCGGTCGCGGGCCCGCCTCCACACGGCTCCGCCCCGCCCCCGCCGGCACCAACATGACTTCAGAAAAGAAAGGCTTCGTCAGCCTTCTCCAAGAGTTCTCCATCCCGCTGATCGGCGGCGTCTTCGCCGCGCTCGTCGCCGCGAACTTCGCGCCGGAATGGTACGCCCACTACTTCGGCGCCGGGCACGACGCTTGGCAGCTGCCGGGACACCCCTCGGTGTTCGGACACGCGCTGACGCTGCACTTCCTGATCAACGACGTGTTCATGGTGTTCTTCTTCGGCATCGCCGCGAAGGAGATCACGGAAGCGTGCTTGCCGGGCGGGAGCCTCAACCCCGTTCGCAAAGCGCTCAACCCGCTGTTCGCGACTTTGGGCGGCGTCATCGGTCCGATCGGGGTGTTCTTCCTCGCGCTGTACCTTTCGATGCAGGCGGGGCTCTTCGCGCCTGAGCTCGAATGGTCGGCGCTGTCGCGGGGCTGGGGTATTCCGACCGCGACCGACATCGCACTCGCCTGGCTCGTCGCACGCGCGGTGTTCGGCAAAGGCCATCCCGCGATCAACTTCCTGCTCCTGCTCGCGGTCGCGGACGATGCCATCGGACTCGGCATCATCGCCGTCTTCTACGGCGACCCGGCGAACCCGGCCAAGCCGGTGTTCCTGCTGCTCGTCCTCCTCGGGATGGCGGTCGCATTCGGAATGCGCAAGGCCAAGATCCAGTCGTGGATTCCCTACATCGCGGTGGCCGGCCCCATCGCGTGGTGCGGCTTGATGATGGCGCACCTGCACCCGGCGCTCGCGCTCGTCTTCATCGTCCCCTTCCTCCCTGGCCCGAAGCACGACACGGGCATGTTCATCGAAGAGGACGAGGTCGATCAGTTGCCGCCGGAAACGGCGGCGGCGACGCACGCACACCATTCTCCTCTGCACAACTTCGAGCATCAGCTGAAGTTCTTCGTCGACTTCGGACTGTTCTTCTTCGCGATGGGGAACGCGGGTGTCGAGCTCGGCGGCATCGGCGCGATGACGTGGATCATCCTCGGCTCGCTTGTCGTCGGTAAGACGGTCGGCATCCTCGCGTTCGCCGCGTTGGGTGCGAAGTGCGGCTTTCCCCTGCCCGATCGCATGGGGTTCAAGGAAGTCACCATGGCGGGCTTCGTCGCAGCGCTCGGCTTGACCGTGGCGCTGTTCGTCTCGGGCGCGGCATTCCCGACCGACCTCGCCCTTCAGGGGAGCGCGAAGATGGGAGCGCTCATGTCCGGCTTCGTCGGAATCGTCGCGATCGTCATCGCGCGCGCCGCTGGAATGGGGCGTTCGCCCGATGCCTCGCCGACGCCGAACGATCCGTCGTCACGCGAGGCAACGCCCGGCTCCAAGCAGACGGGCGGACCGGCGCGTTCGGTGGGAACACCCGACGCGATCCCCGGCGCCCTTCCGTCCGCGAGCATGGCACAGAAGCGCGACGACTCGACGCCGCGGAGCTAGAGCGCCTGCGCCATCAGGAGCACGAGACGCGCGACCCTCGCGGCGAGGCCGGGCAGGATGCGGTCGGCGTGATCCGTGACGTGGTGATAGTCCGGGTGGTCCTCGACGCCGAAGTAGATCGCGGGGATCCCGCGCTGGAGGAACGCGTGCTGATCGCTTTGCGACAGCCACTCACGGTGTTCGCCAAAGCGGATGTCGAGTCCGATCTCCGCGTTCGCATCCTCGGCCACTTCGACGAGTCGCTCGGCACCGTCACCGGGCTCGCAGAAGATCAGGTTCTCCTCGCCGCGGCTCACCATGTCGAGGTTGATGTTCCCGACGATCTCGCCGAGGTCACCGAGCTCACGGATCGGCTCCGGGCGCTCGTTCACGAAGTAGCGTGAGCCGCGCAGGCCGAGCTCCTCGGCCGTGAACGCGACGAAGACGATCGAACGATACGGCGCCGCCTTCTGAGCTCCGATCGCCTGGGCGATCTCGAGCACCGCTGCCGTGCCCGACGCGTTGTCGTCCGCCCCATTGAAGATGCGGTCGTCACCTTCCTCAGCGCGCTGGAGATGATCGTAGTGCGCCGTCACGACGACGCACCCCGCAGCGCTACCCCGACGAAGCGCGACGACGTTCGGGGAGAAGTCGCCGCCGATGCTCTGGAACCACGTTCCGTCGTCCCCCATCGGCTCGAGCCCGTACGACGCGAACTGCGCCGCGATGTACTCGGCCGCGCGCTCGGCCTCGGGACCGCGCGCGTAGCGTCCGCCCAGCTCGTCCGAGGCGAGGAAGTCGACGTGAGCCTGGATCTCGTCGGCGGTGATCGAGTCCTCGGCTGCGAACAATGGAAGGGTGTCGAGCGAGCTCGACGTTCCGGCCGTCTTGCAGCCGACCACGAGCAACGAGGAGAGGGCGAGTACAACGTGGCGGTTGGAGATGTGGAGCACGGTCGAGGATCTCAGTCGAGGGATGGCGTCGGCGCCTGCGTGGGCGCCAACGCATCGTATCGTCCGTGCCCCGCGGGTCGGGGCCAAGAAACGTCCGGGCTAGCAGCCCGTGGTGAGACTCACGCCATCGTCGGAGGGTGATGGATCCGTGCTGGCAAGGCGCGCTGACGACGCGTATTGGTGGAACCTCGGAGGAAGCGGAACGCAGGCAGCGCGGATCCAGCGCCGTTCGAGGGTGGCGTGAGTTTCACCACGGGC
>JAJDEV010000027.1 GCA_029259605.1 Planctomycetota bacterium
GCGGAAACGACGTCGCGGGGAGTCGCTGACGTTCTCTATCGATTCACGCGCAGCGCTTCGCGCTGCTGCAGCACAGGCTCGCTTCGCTCGCGTGCTGCGTTGCGCAACGGAACAGGGGTTTACACGGCAGTTGGTCGGCTCCCGGAACGGCCAATGGACCATTTGGGGACCTGTCACAGCGCGCTCGGAACACGCGCTCCGCGCGGGCGGCGAGCGACCGGGGCAAGTGGCAGCGAGTACATGGTTGCAAGTCCCCGAACGTCTCATTGTCCGTTCCGGAAACCGAACGGTTGCCGTGTATACCCCTGTTCCGTTGCGTAACGCAGCACGCGAGCGAAGCGAGCCTGTGCTGCAGCAGCGCGAAGCGCTGCGCGTGAATCGATAGAGAACGTCAGCGACTCCCCGCGACGTCGTTTCCGCCATCACGAGCGATGCGAGCGAAGCTCGCAAGCGAGGCGAACCGTCAAGAAGTCCCCGAGCCGACCGGAGCAACGATGACGAGCAATGCGAGCGAAGCTCGCAGGCGCGGCGAACCGTCAAGAGGTCCCCGCAACAACGACGACGCGCGACGCGAGTCGATTCGCCGCCCCCCGACAACCTCACGCGACGAACAACACGCCTATCGCACCCGTCGCAGCTTCACCACACGTCCGAACGCCAGCCAATCGCTCACATACAAATCGCCCTTCGAATCCCATGTCGCGCAGTGCGGCGAGACGAACTCGCCGTCCCTGCAGTCGGACTGCGCGACGTCGTTGCGCGCCCACTTCGACTCGTCGGGGTTCTCGCCGAGGTGGCAGATCAGCTCGCCCTTCATGTCGAGGATCGTCACGCGTCCGGCGAGGTCGGCGACGACGACCTCGCCGTCCTTCAGCTGCGCGTGGCAGGGACGGCGCAGCATGCCGTCGATCAGGCCGGCTGCCTCGCCGTCGAGCGTGATGTTCTGGAGGCGGTGGTTCTCGCGGTCGGCGATCAGGAGCGTGGGCTCCTCGCCGCGCGTGTCGAGCACCATGCCGTGCGGCGTGCGGAACTTGCCCGCCTCCGCGCCCTTGCCGCCGAACGATGCCAGGTACTCGCCCGCGCCGGAGTAGCGGTGCACCCAGGATTTGCCGTAGCCGTCCGCCACGTAGACGTCTCCGTTCGAAGCGACGGCGACGCTCGTCGGCAGGAACTGCTCCGCGGACTCGTAGATCCCGGACGCCTCGGGCCACCGAAGCGTCGCGAGGATCTCGCCCTCGAGCGTCGTCTTCAAGACCTCGTGCCGGCCGAGGTGCGCGAGCCACAGTCGCTCTTCGCCGTCTTCGGTCGTGATGCACATGCCGTGCAGCCCGCCGGCGAGCTCCTTGCCCCACGATCCGAGGTACGTCCCGTCCGCGTCGTACACGATGACCGCCTGCTCGGTGTTCGTGTTCAGGTAGACGCGATCCTGGGAGTCGACGACGACACAGCCGTGCGTGCTGCCGACCCCGCCACCTCCCGGCGGCATGCCCCAACCCGGGACCCATTCGTACGTATGGTCGCCCGAACCCACACGAACCGGCGTGTCCTGCTCCTGAGCGATGGAGAGCGCGCCCGAAACGAGCAGGAGCGAAAAGACGAACGTGCGCAATGTGACGGAACGACTCGGCATGTCGGGATCCTCGGTGGGGGACGCGAGCCAGTGTACCGCGTCGCCACCGGTGGGCAGCGCGCGCGCGATGTGTAGGATGCCGCGATGAGCGATCTCGAGTTCGCGGACAACGCCGGGCGGCGGAGGTCTCGAGCGGCGTTCGTGCGCTGGCTGCCCGCGCTCGCGCTCTTGCCGCTCGTCGCGTGCGCGCAGGACGCGCGGCCGACGCGTGTCGTGCTCATCACGCTCGACACTCTGCGCTACGACGGTTTCGCAGGCGAAGGGGGCGAGCAGCGCATGCCCGCGCTGCACGCGCTCGCCGATCGCGGTCAGACGTTCGAGCGCAACTACGCCTCGACGTCGACGACGCAGCCGACGCACGCGTCGCTCTTCACCGGGTTGCATCCGTGGGCGCACGGCGTGACGCGCAACGGGCTCGTACTGGCGGACGAGCGGACGACGCTCGCGGAACGCCTGCGCGCGAACGGCTTCGAGACGCACGCCGTCGTCGCCTCCTTCCCGCTGCACGAGCAGTTCGGCTTCGCCCAGGGCTTCGACACGTACGTCGACGACTTCGACGTGCCCTACGCGCGCAAGTGGGAGGGGAAGATGACCGAGCAGGGCACGTTCTTCTCGCTCGCGACCAGCATCACGCGCGACGCGCAGCTCGCCCTCGACGGGGCCACGGGCGAGCGGCAGTTCTTCTGGTTCCACTACTTCGATCCGCACGACCCGTACGGCGACTCGGCGGGCGGCGACCCGATGCACTTGCCGGACCTCATCACGCTCGCCGCGAAGCACGACCCCGCGCTCACCACGGAGCTCGAGCGTGCGCGCGCGCGCTACGACGCCGACCTCGCAGCGCTCGACCGCTCGCTCGCGACGCTCTTCGCCCGTCTCGCCGCGGACGAGGATCAATTCGAGACGCACATCGTCGTCACCGCCGACCACGGTGAGAGCTTCGGCGAGCACATGTCGATCGGCCACGGCAAGCGCGTGACCCCCGAGCAGGTCCACGTGCCGCTCGTCATCACCTCGCCGCGCGCGACGCCGGCGGTCCGCCGCGACGCCGTGACGTCGGTCGACCTCGCGCGCACGCTCCTCGCGCTCACCGGCGTCGACGCGACCGGCTTCCACGGCCGCGACCTGCTCGCGCCGGGCGCCGATTCGGACGACGCGACCGTGTTCGGCATGCGTCGCACGTTCGACGAGCCGCGGCCCGAACGGCTCAGCGACGGCCGCGTGCGCCCGCTGGCGCCCCATTGGTTCTTCGCTGTGCGTGGCGATGAGCTTTTCGCCGGAGACGCGACGACGGTGTTGCGTGACGACGCTTTGGATCGGGAACTCGACGGGCCGTCCGGTGCGGAGTGGCGCGGCCAGTTCGCGGCGTTCACGGCTCTGCTGGAGGCTGGCGGTGACGCCGAGGCGCTCGTGGACGAGGAGACGCTCGAGGCGCTGCGCCTCCTCGGCTACGTCGAGTAGCTCAGCGCCCTTCGTTCGCGAAGCCGTCGAAGGAGCAACGCGCCAGCCCCGTGCCGATCGGCGAACCCGGCGGGATGCGCGCCGCGCGCGACGTCGGAGTGTTCTCCGTCGGGTCTGCGAGGAAGCGCTCGATTTCGGTGCGCAGGCTCGACGGTTCGAGCGGGCGCGCGAGCAACGCCTCGAGCGCGCTCCACGCCGTCGCGCGGACGCTCGCCAGGCTCGCGTCCGCTGCGATGCCGTTCGGTGCGGCGAGCGTCATGATGCGGCGCACGACCAGCTCGCGCGTGACGCGCTGGATCGCGCGCTCGTTCGCGTCGGCGGTTCCGGAGTTGAACTGCGAGCGCAGGAGCTCGTCCAGCACCGTGCCGAACGAGGGGCCGGCGTCCGCCGCAGCCTGGGCCTCGAGGCGCGCCGCGCGCGTCTCGTCGAGCAGGAAGTCGAGCGTGATGGTCGCCGACGCCGCCGCGGCGTCGAGTGGGTCGACCAGCAGCGCGCGCGGATCGAAGCTCTCGCGGTCGCGACCGAAGCCCGGGGGAGGAGGGACGAGCAGGCGCGAGAGGCGACTCGGCATCGCGAGGAACGAGGGCTGCAGCGATTGGAGCACGCGCTCGAGCGCGTGGCGCTGGCGGTCAGGCGCGACGCGTTCGAAGCCGCTCGCCGGCTCGTACGGTTGCACCATCTCGTAGTCGTACTCCACGCCGCCAATCAGCCGCGCCGCGGCTTCGATCTGGTAGCGGTGGTGCAGGTAGACCGGGACGAGCACGCGCTCGAGCTCGAAGAGCGGACGCCCCGGCAAGAGCGCGCGTTCGTCGAGGCGATCGAGCGCCATGCGCCGCACGCGATAGGTCTCCTCCAGCGCCGCGATCGGATCGGTTTCGTTGTCCCACAGGTTCGCGAGCGGATGCGCCTGGTGCGGACCGCGCGCGTCGCCGTCGGAGAGGTAGTGCAGGCCTCGCGAACGCATTTCGTCGAGCACGGCGACGAGCCCCGCCTCCTCAGCGTCCGCGTCGAACGCGGCGTAGCCGTACTGGATCGCGAGCTCGTCCCACGCTCCGCACCCGTCGCGGTAGGCGTCCGCGACGTCGATCCCGTCGGCGCCGAGCTTCACGAGCGGGGCCGGGTAGTCCATGACCGACTCGCGCCCGTCCGCGCTCGCGGCGAAGTTGTGCGAGAGGCCGAGCGTGTGACCGATCTCGTGCGCCGCGAGCTGGCGGATGCGATCGAGGGCGGCGCCGAGCACGCGTCCGTCGTGCCGGCGCTGTTCGCCGTAGGGCGCGAGCAGACCCTCCATCAGCAGCACGTCCTGGCGCACGCGCAGCGCGCCGAGCGTCACGTGACCCTTCAGGATCTCGCCCGTGCGCGGATCCGTGACCGCGTCGCCGTAGCTCCAACCGCGCGTCGAACGGTTGACCCAGGTCACGACGTTGTAGCGCACGTCCTGCGGGTCGGCGTCCTCGGGCAGGAGCTCGACGCGAAACCCGTTCGGGAAGCCCGCGCGCTCGAACACCGGAACCCAGTAGCGCGCGCCCTCGAGCAGCGCGGTGCGCACGGGCTCGGGTGCGGCGCGATCGATGGAGTAGACGATCGGCTCGTCGCGCGTCAGGTGGTGGCGCACGAGCAGCTGCTGGCGCGTCGGCTCGTCGATCGGACGCGCGGCGTCGTTGTACGACAGCGAGAAGAAGCCCGAGCGCGGATCGAAGGTGCGCGCGCGGTAGTCGTGCTCTTCGAGGTCCGGCAGCCGCACGAACGAGTGGCGGACGCGCAGCGTCACCGCGCTCGCGTCCGCGGCCGTGCTGCGCACTTCGCGCCCCGGGTCGTCCGACGTGAAGGTGAGCAGCGCCTCGATCTCGCTGTTCGCGTCGAAGCTCTTCACGCCCTCGCGCGAGAGCGCCGAGCGCGACGCGTCGAGCCGGAACGAGCCCTGCCCGGCGCCGGCGAGCTTGCTCGCGACGTCGTGTGCGTCGCGCAGGAAGAACGCGGTTCCGTCGACGAGGACGCGCCCGTCCTCGCGCGCGACGACGTCGAATCCGAAGAGCACGCTCTCCGCGAACGAGTCGCGCACGCCCGCGCGCTCGACCTCCGACGCGGCCGACGAGCGCCAATCGAGGTTGGGCGCGACGAGCAACACCTTCGCGCCCACGCGCCGAAAGTGCACCAGCATGCGCGTCCCGATCTGCGCGCGGTCGAGCCCGACGTCGTTCGACCCCAGGCCGGCGGGCAGCGACACGTAGTAGAGGATGTCGGTGTCCTCCGGCGGCAGCTCGAACAGCAGGCGGCCCTTCTCCGCATCCCAGTACAGCGACAGGAAGCCAACCACCGACTCGAGCCCTTCCGTTTGCGCGGCGAAGGGCGGCGCGCCCTCCGGTTCGGTGGCGGGCGCGTCGTCGTCGCCAGTGCTGCGGCAGGCGACGAGGACCGAGGTGAGCGAAGCGAAGACGAACGCCGTGCGGCGGAGTGTGGGGCTGGACATGGGGAGCGTTGTACTCGACGACGCCCCGCCGGTCCGAGTCCTCACTCGGATCGAACGAGCCGCGCGGTGCGCACACGCCCCGCATCGGGGTCCGTCCAGGCCGCGACGACGCCCGCTCGATCGGATGCGAGCACGAGATGCCCGGACGCCCGGCTGTTCGGCACCTCGGCGAGGAGCACCGATTCGGTCGGCGGTCCGTCCGCCGGCAGGATGCGCACGCGCCACGTGGCGACACCTTCGTCGACTTCGAGCCAGGCGACGTAGAGCTCGCCGCCCGCGAAGGCGAGCGCGACGCGCCCGACCGGCGCGCCGTCGTCCACCGTGCGCGCCCGTCCGAACGTTCCGTCGGCGTCGCGGTAGGCGACCTGGACGCGTCCGGCTCCTCCGCCCGCGCCCGTGTACCACGCCACGGCGATGCGTCCGCCGTCCCCGCGCTCGATCGCCGAACGCGGACCGTTCACCGGACAGCCCGGCGTCGTCCAGCCGTCGTCAGCGACCGTGCGCGGTGCGCTCCACGGTGCGTCACCGCGCGCGCCGACGAAGGAGATGTCGCGCACCTCCTGCTCCGAGCGGTCGCGGTAGACCGCGAGCACGTCTCCGCTCGACGTCGCGACGGCGCTCGTCGGGCAGCAATCGCAGCAGCGCGCGTCGAGGGGTGCTTCGGGACCCAGCGTTCCGTCGGTGGCGATCGTGCGGTAGAGGAGCTGCGTCGCGCCGTGCGACGCACCGGGCACGCCACCGGGCACGAACATCGCGCGGCCGTCGAGCCACACGGCGCCGAACGAATCGTCGAGCGAGACGAACGAGCAGAAGCCGTGCTCGACCGGCGCGTCGTCGTCGTGCAGCCAGCGCGGTGCGGTCCACGTGTCGCCGGCGTCGTGCGAGAGGACGAAGCGCACGCCGTACGCGTACGTCTCGTCGCCCAGTCGCTCGAGCCAGTGCGCAGCCAGCGTTCCGTTGTCGAGCGCCGCGACGCCCGGCCTGTCGGCCCAGTTGACGAACCAGTTCGAGCCCGCGGCGACGGTGCGCGCCGGTTCCCATGCGTCGGAATCGGTCGCGACGCGCGAGAGGAAGAGCGTCGCGTCGTGCTCACCGTGCGTCTCGATCCACGTGAGCAGGACCGCGTCGCCGTTCGGCGCCGTGGCGAGGTGCGGCACGCTGGCGCGAACGCCGCCCGACGACGCATCGGCGGAAGGCGTGGTCGCGACCGCGAGGTCCCCGAGCGGCACGACCTCGAGCGCATCGCCCTGGGGGGGTAACGCCGCGCACAGGGTCGCGGCGAGCGCGGCGCAGCTCACGACGGGTCGTCTTCGGAGAGCCGCTCGAAGTGCGCTTCGAGGTCCGCGAGCACGTTGGTGAGGTGCTCTTCCTCGCTCGCGTCGAGGTTGCCGCGCGTGCGATCGCGCAGCATGGCGAGGTCGTCGATGACCATCCGCGCCTGCTGCAGGTTCACGCTGCGCGTCTGGGTCAGCGGGTTGTCGAGCACGCCCAGTCCGAGCAGCGCCTGGTAGCCCAGCCGCTGCACGAAGAGCGAGAAGTTGCCACCCGGCAGCGGCACCTGGTCCGCGGTTCGTCCGCCTGCGTTCGTCATCTCGTTCACGCCGTCGTGTGCGAGGCCCGGGGCTCGCCGTTCGAACTCGTGCGTCCCGCCTCGGCGCGCGCGAGCGCCGCGGCGACGAAGCCGCGGAAGATCGGATGCGGGTGCAGCGGTGAGCTCTTGAACTCGGGGTGGAACTGCACACCGACGAAGAACGGATGTGTCGGCACCTCGACGATCTCGACCAGGTCGAGTCCGCGGTGGAAGCCGCTGGCGACGAGCCCCGCCGCCTGGAGTCGCTCGAGGTAGTCGTTGTTGAACTCGTAGCGGTGCCGGTGGCGCTCGAGGACGGTCGACGCGCCGTACAGCTTGTGCGCGAGCGTGCCTTCCTCGAGCTCGCACTCGTAGGCGCCGAGGCGCATCGTGCCGCCCTTGTCGCTGACGTCCTCCTGCGACTCCATCAGATGGATCACCGGATGCGGCGTGTGGGGCGTGTGCTCGAGCGTGTGCGCGTCGTCGAGTCCGGCGACGTTGCGCGCGAACTCGATCACGGCCGTCTGCAGTCCGAGGCAGATGCCGAAGAACGGAACGTCGTTCTCGCGCGCCCAACGGATCGCGCGGATCTTGCCCTCGAGGCCGCGCTCGCCGAATCCACCGGGAACGAGCAGTCCGTCGACGCCGGCGAGCGCTTCGACCGGGTTCTCGTCGAGGTCCTCTGCCGAGATCTTCCGGATCTTGACCTTGGCGTGGTTCGCGATGCCCGCGTGCGCGAGCGATTCGTAGATCGACTTGTAGGCGTCGTGCAGTTCGATGTACTTGCCGACGACCGCGATCTCCGCGTGGCGCTTCGCGGAGATCACGTCCTCGATCATCGCCTCCCAGCGCGAGAGGTCGGTCTCGCCCTTGGCGGGCAGGTGCAGGTGGTCGAGGATGATGTGGTCGAGGCCCGCGTCGCGCAGCA
This sequence comes from Planctomycetota bacterium, assembly GCA_029259605.1. Classification (GTDB taxonomy): domain Bacteria; phylum Planctomycetota; class UBA1135; order UBA1135; genus OFTM281. The sequence continues at coordinate 8,060 of JAJDEV010000027.1, forward strand.
TGACCGGCACCTGGTAGATCGTCTTCTCGACGTCGCGCTCCTCGATCACGGCCTGTCGACGCACGTTACAGAAGAGCGAGATCTTCTTGAACATCTCCTCCTCCATCGGCACTTCGGTCCGGCAGACGAGGACGTGCGGTTGGATGCCGATCTCGCGCAGCTTGCCGACCGACTGCTGCGTGGGCTTGGTCTTGAGCTCGCCCGACGCGCGCAGGTAGGGGAGCAGCGTGATGTGGACGAACATCACGTCCTCGGGCGCGCGCTCGAGCGCGTACTGCCGAATGGCCTCGAGGAAGGGGAGGCTCTCGATGTCGCCGACCGTGCCGCCGATCTCGGTGATCGCGACGTCCACCTCGTCGCCGTCGAGGTCGCCGACCCCGGCGTCGATCGCTTCCTTGATCGCGTCGGTGATGTGCGGGATGACCTGCACGGTGCGACCGAGGTAGTCGCCGCGGCGTTCCTTCGAAATGACCGCCTGGTAGATCTTGCCCGTCGTGAAGTTCGAGTCCTTCGTCAGGCGCGCGTGCGTGAAGCGCTCGTAGTGACCGAGGTCGAGGTCGGTCTCGGCGCCGTCGTCGGTGACATACACCTCGCCGTGTTGGAACGGGCTCATCGTTCCGGGGTCGACGTTGATGTAGGGGTCGAGCTTCTGCAGCGACACGCGCAACCCGCGCTGTTCGAGCAACATGCCGACCGCGGCCGCGGTGAGTCCTTTCCCGAGGCTCGAGACGACGCCGCCCGTTACGAAGATGTGTTTGGTCATGGGGAGGTGTGGGTGCCCGTCGTTCGTTCGCGGCGCTCGCGTTCGCGCGTCACGAACAGAGCGTAATCTTCTCGGGTGTCGATTCCGATCGACTTCTCCGTCGCTTCGAGCACGCGGATCGAGCGACCGGCCTCGAGCCAGCGCAGCTGCTCGAGACTCTCCGTCACTTCGAGCGCGCCGCGCTCCAGCGCGCAGTACGCAGCCAGCGCTGCCGGACGGAACGCGTAGACGCCGACGTGTCGCTTCCTCGCGTGCGTGGACGAATCCTGCGCGTGGGAGGTCGACGGGATGGGGGAGCGCGAGAAGTAGAGCGCGTCGCCATGCGCGTCGACGACCACCTTGACCACGTTCGGGGACGCCGCCTGCTCGTCGTCCGCGAGCGGCACGTACAGCGTCGCGAACTCGACCTCGGAGGCCGCAAAGGCCCGAATCAGCGTTTCGAGGTCCTCCGGAGGCAGTTCCGGCTCGTCGCCCTGGACGTTCACGATGACGTCCCAGGGGCCCTCGCCGCGTTCCTCGAGCAGGCGCGCGGCGGCGTGGACGCGGTCCGTGCCGCTCGGTAGGTCGGGCGAGGTCAGGAGCGACTCGATGCCGACCGACGCCGCCGCGGAGGCGATCTGCTCGGAGTCCGTCGCGACCACGACGCGCTCGATGCTCGGCGCACGCGCGACGTTCAGCGCGGTGTGCTCGAAGAGATAGCGGCCCGTGTCGCGCAGCAGCATCTTGCGCGGGAGCCGGGTCGACGCGAGCCGCGCCGGGACGATCGCCAGCGCGCGGAGCCCGGTCGGCTGCGAGTCGTCCTGCGCGGCGGAGGCGTGCATGTCAGGTGCCCTGGTCCGAGCGCTCTTCGAACACGCGCTCGCCATTCTCGTTCTGGATCGCCTGGAACGACTCGGTGACGTTGTAGAGCTGGACGAACGTGGTCATCGACTCGATGAAGCGGCGCTTCTCGTCGCTGTTCGACCCGTCCCCGATTACCCAGTGGCGCACCCGGTCGTTGTCCTGGATCTCGAACGCGCGCGTCAGCGCACCGCCCGCGCTCGAGGGCGCGCGTCCGTCCTGCGCGTACTTGTCGAAGCCGCTCTTGTCGAGCTCGCGCAGGAGCGCTGCGACGACCGCGTCGACCTGGTACTTGCGGTTCGCGTCGTCGCGCACGCTCGAGTAGTAGGCGATGCGATCGCTGTGCGACTCGGAGACGAGCTCGAAGTTGCGTCCCCCTTGATAGTCGCGCAGCGTGATCCGCAGGCGGTCCCCGGTGCGCCCGTCGCTCGGCGTCGACGAGCAGGACGCGAGGCCCAGCCCGAGGAGCAGCAACAGGGCGGAGGCGAGGCGGGGGATGGACCGGCGAGTGATCGCGGTTCCTTCGTTCGATGACCGTTGCTTCATGCGCGTCCGCTGGTTCCTCTCGGGGCGTCCAGCGGCCGAAGGCCGGTCGATCGAGCTCGTGCCGCGCGGGGCCCCAGGGGGCCGGAAAGGCGCGCGGCGAGCGCCTGGACCCGCAGAAGATAGCGACCCCCCGGGGAACGGGCAAGGCGGCGGTCCCAGCGCCGTCGGGGGAGCGTCCTGGGACGACCCGCGCCGCCCCGACAACCACTGGATCGTGTGGTGTCGCTTCCGCTCCAACGCAGCATTTCGTGGGATTTCCTTGGACTCCCCCCCCCGGCGGAAACACCATGGCCCTCGCGCCTCCCCCGACGCCGTCCGACGGTTCCCGGGGCCCTTCCCGTAACTCCCTGTCAGTCAAGCTTTTAGGTCGATAGCGATGGGCAACTTCGAAAAGCTCGTGGTCCTGATCGTGCTGTTCCTCTCCCTGGTCGCGGTGGCGGTCTCCAGCGGCGATTCGGAGGAGCCGGGCACGGGTCCGACGGCCCTCGAGGAGAGGTCCGCGCCGTCGGAGCCGGTGCAGAGGCCCGCGACGAAGACGACGCGTCCGACCTCCAAGCCCGCGTCGACCAAGCCCGCCGCGAGCCTCTTGCTCGACGCGACTCCGAAGGAAGCGCCGCGCAAGCAGGTGGCGAAGCCGACGGCGAAGCCGGTCGACGACGGACGCATCCTCGTGACCACGGTCGGCCTCGAGCCGTCGCTGATCGACGAGTACATGGAGTACACCGTGAGCGAAGGCGACACGTGGGTCGGCCTCGCGAAGACGTTCTATCAGGACGCGCGCCGCGCCACGGACCTGCGCGTCGCGAACGACGACCCGCAGTCGTTGCGCCCGGGCATGTCGATCCTCGTTCCGGTCTACGACCTCTCGAAGGAGGCCGGCACGCGCGACTCGTACGCACCGCGCGGCGAGGAGCGCGTCGCAACGAAGGCGCCCGCCCCCGCCCGATCCGAGGGCTTCGCCGGTCGTCCGTCCCCGTCGACCACGAAGCCGAACGCCGTCGCGCAAGCCACCGACGCCGTCGCGCCGCAAGCGGGAACGAGCTACACGGTGAAGGACGGCGACAACCTCTCGAAGATCTCGAAGACCGTCTACGGCACGGCGACGCGCTGGCAAGAGATCTACGAGGCGAACAAGGACGTGATGAAGAGCGCCGACTGGCTGCGCGTCGGCATGAAGCTCACGATCCCCGAGGCGGGCACCATCGTCGTCCCGAAGGAAGCCAGCGCACCGACGGCTGCGACGACGAACGACACGAAGAAGCCCGACCCGAACAAGCCGCGCGTTCGATAAAAGCGCGCGCGTGCGGGTGCGGGGGGAGCTGGGCGTTTCGCGAGTCGAATCGCGTCTGGGAGTTCCGAACGTGTTCCTCTCGTCCGTTGGATCTCTCGTGGACGGGGAGTTGTTGACGTTCCTCGGATCGTGACGGCCCGGGTGGTTCCGGGGGCGCATCGCACTTGGAGGTTCCGAACGTGTTCCTCTCGTCCGTTGGATCTCTCGGGGACGGGGAGTTGTTGACGTTCCTCGGATCGTGACGGCCCGGGTGGTTCCGGGGACGCATCACACTTGGAGGTTCCGAACGTGTTCCTCTCGTCCGTTGGGATCTCTCAGGGACGGGGAGTTGTTGACGTTCCTCGGATCGTGTCGGCCCGGGTGGTTCCGGGGACGCATCACACTTGGAGATTCCGAACGTGTTCCTCTCGTCCGTTGGGGTCTCTCAGGGACGGGGACTTGTTGACGTTCGTTATCGATTCACGCGCAGCGCTTCGCGCTGCTGCGGCACAGGCTCGCTTCGCTCGCGTGCCGCGGTTCGCAACGGCCCAGGGGTTTACACGGCAGCTCTGGG
>JAJDEV010000261.1 GCA_029259605.1 Planctomycetota bacterium
CCCGCAGAACGCCGTCCTCCACTCCGGCTTGGCCCCCGAAAGCCTCGCCGAATCCACCGCTTCGCCTACGTTTCCGGAGACCAACCCGGAGCGGATGCCGACGCTCTGCGGGCGAAGCACTTTCGCCACAGCCTGCTAGCCGGCGCGCGCATGCCTGACGCCGTCTCGATTCGCATTCCGTCGGACGGGGAACCGGTCGTCCTGCGCGCCGCGAGCCCGGCGGAGCTTCCCGACCCGCCGAGCGGAGCTGCGTTGCACCGCGCTGCCCTCACCGCGGACGGAGGCCTGACCGCGTGTCTCGCCTGCGCGCACCCCGAGCTCTACACCCAGAAGGACTTCCCGCGCTCGCTCGGGATCGCGCTCGTTGTCGTCGCCGCGATCCTGGCGCCGTTCACGTACTACGTCAGCCTCGCCGTGGCGGCCCTGCTCGACGCGATCCTGTACGTCGTCGCGCCGAACGTCGTGCTCTGCTACACGTGCCACGCCGAGCACCGCGGCTTCACGCCCACACCTCGCCACCCGAGCTTCGACCGCGAGATCGAGGAGCGACTGCTCTACGGCAAGAAGGCCGTGATGGGTAAGCCGATGCGCGAGGGCGGGACGGCGGACGCGCCCGAGCCCGAGCACTAGCCCGGGATCTTCATGAGGCTTTGCCGAGATCGACGCGGATGTGCGTCAGATCAGCGCTCCGCGACCGAAGCGCGTGGAGGCGACCTTGACGGGTCGTCGAACCCGGTGAGGGAGGGAAGTGCTGATATGGCGCGCAGCTGCGTCGATCTCGGTGAAGGCTCATGGATGATCCGGGCTAGCCCGGATCGCTACCGCGCGAGCTGCTCGGCGAGTTCGGCGGCGGTCGAGACCGGCAGTCCGCACGTGAAGTTGCGGCACACGAAGGCGCGCGCGCTTCCGTCCTGCGACTGCTTGTCGGCGACGACTCCGAGCAGGTCTGCGTCGGCGTCGAGGCCCGCGTGCGCCACGACACGCTGGGGGAGGTATGTCTGGCGCACGGTTGCGAGCATCGCGCGTAGCTCGGCGTCGTCGATCGCGCCGGCGAGCACGATCTCGCGCGGGCCGACCGCGAGCGTGTCGAGGGACAGCAGGAGCTGACTGAAGGCGCGCGGGTGTCGGCCGACGACCTTGCCGACCGAGCGGATGGCGCGCTCGGCGCGAGCGGCGTGCTCGGGGTTGCCGGTCAGCTCCGCGAGCCGCATCAGGTTCTGGACCTGCACCGCGCTCCCCGCCGGCAGCGCGCCGTCGTAGGGGACCTTCATCCGGGCGATCAACCGCTCGTGATCGGACGCCGTCGTGAAGTAGCCGCCCGTGTCCTTGTCCTCGAAGACGTCGGTCAGCACTTCGTTGAGCTCGAGCGCCTCCTCGATCCAATGCGTGTCGAAGTCGGCCTCGTACAGATCGATCAGCCCGTGGATCGTGAATGCGTAGTCGTCGAGGTACGCGGCGAGGTGCGCGCGCCCGTGGCGCGCGGTCGCGAAGAGCCGCCCATCGGGTTGCCGCATCGCCCCAAGCAGGTAGCGCGCGACGTCCCGCGCGGCGTCGAGGAAGCGCTGCTCGCCGAGGACCTGGTAGGCCTGCGCGAGCGCGCCGATCGCGAGTCCGTTCCACGCGGCGAGGACCTTGTCGTCCTTGCCCGGCGGAACGCGCTCGGCGCGCGTGGCGAGGAGCTTCCCGCGCGCCGCCGCCATCGCCTCGCGCAGCGTGTCGACCTCGATCCCGAGCTCGGCCGCCACCTCGTCGTCCGAGCGGGGGTGCCACAGCGCGCTCGTTCCGCCCTCGAAGTTCCCGTCGGGGGTGACGTCGTACCACGCGGCCGCCCAGGCGCCGTGCTCCGCGCCGAGGACGTCCACCAGTTCGTCCGGCGTCCACGCGTAGAACTTGCCCTCGACCCCCTCCGAGTCAGCGTCGAGCGAACTCGCGAGCGCACCCTCGGGCGTCCGCATCTCGTTCAGCATCCAGTCACACGTCTCGCGCGCGACACGCGCGTAGTTCTCGGCGCCGGTGATCACGAACGCGTCGAGGTACGCGGGCACGAGCAGCGCGTTGTCGTAGAGCATCTTCTCGAAGTGGGGGATGAGCCACTTCTCGTCGGTGCTGTAGCGCGCGAAGCCCCCCGCGAGCTGGTCGTACATCCCGCCGGCCGCCATCCGATCCAGCGTGTAGCGCACCATGTCGCGGGTGCGATCGTTCCCCGTGCGCTTCCAGTGGCGCAGCATGAGGCGCACGTCCGTCGCGTGCGGGAACTTGGGCGCCGGGGAGAACCCGCCCCACTGGGCGTCGTAGCTCGACGCGAGCGCGGTCAGCGAGCGGTCGAGGACGTCCGGCGCGACCTCCCCGTCCATCGCCGCGCCGGCCTCGGCGCGGATGTTCTCGGTGAGCGAGCGCCCCTGCTTCACGGCGCGTTCGCGGTCGTTCTGCCAGAGCTCGTGGACCCAGCGCAGAAGCGACGGGAACCCCGGCCGACCATAGCGGTCGTCGGGCGGGAAGTACGTCCCGCCGAAGAAGGGCTCGAGCTCGGGCGTGAGGAACACACTCATCGGCCAGCCGCCGGACCCGGTGAGCGTCTGGACCGCCTTCATGTAGATCTCGTCGAGGTCGGGCCGCTCCTCGCGGTCGACCTTGACGTTCACGAAGTGCGCGTTCATCAGCGCGGCGATGTCGTCGTTCTCGAAGCTCTCGCGCTCCATCACGTGACACCAGTGGCACGCCGAGTAGCCGATCGAGAGGAAGATCGGGCGGTCCAGCTCCCGCGCGCGTTTCAGCGCTTCCTCACCCCACGGGTACCAGTCGACGGGGTTGTGGGCGTGCTGCAGGAGGTACGGGCTCGTCTCCTGCGCCAGGCGATTCGATGCGGCTGCGCTCATCGCCGCATTGTTGCGGGCCGCCGTTAACGAAGAAAGCCCCGTGACGCGCACGGGGCTTTCTTGTCTCGTTCACATCGCGACGCGCGCGATTGTCGTGGATGAGCCGTCACGACGCGCGCGACACCCCACCCCTAACCAGGATCAGCTGCTGGCGCCGACGGTGAGGCCGAGCGTGACGAAGCTGCCTTCGTCGGCGTCGGAGCTCACGTCGGAGTAGCCGAGCTGGTACTTGGCGTTGTTACCGGACTGGTAGAACGACGCGCCGACCGTGAGGACGGTGACGTCGTCCGCGTTGTCCGCATCCTCGTATCGGAGGCCGAGCTCGACGTCCGGGTTGAGGAGGAAGGAAACCGTGGCGGAGTACGGCGTCGAGTCCCCATCGATGGAGATCGAAGCCGGGCTGAGAACGCCCGCATAGTCACTGTTGACGGCCCACCCGAAGGCGTCGTCGTCGACCTGCGCGAGTTCGAGGCCGAAACCGATCTGGCCTTGGTTGCCGTTGAGACCGAGCAGGTACGACATCTGGTCGCCCGACTGGGTGTCATCGGAGATGACCGCAAGGTCGATCGTGGCGTTCAGATCGTCGTTTCCGCCGCGCGCTCCTTCAGAGGAACCCGCGCCGGCGCCCAGCGCGTAGCTGAGGCTCAGGCAGTAGAAGTGGTCCGCGAATGCGCCGTTCGAGCCGTTCTGGATCGCGAAGGACCATGCGAGGCCCTCTTGCTCACCCGACACCTCGACGCCCGTGTTCCAGAAGTCCATCGCCGATCCGAGGATCGTGCGGTTGAAGAACAACTGGTTCTCGGGGTTGATCGTGGCGCTGCGAAGCGTGTTCGGCTTGAACATGCCAAACCGAGCGTTCACCGGACCACAGGGGAACGACGTATACGCGTCTTCGAGGTTGGCGCTGCCGCCGTCGAAGTCCACGCTGATGCGGTACAGGAATTCGCCGACGCCGCCGTGGTGGGCGATGTCGACGTCGTAGAGATCGAACCCGCTGACGTCCCCGTTGGGCGCGCCGGAGCCGGTCGAGATGTCGTCACTTCCGTGGATGCCTGCGCCCCGAAGAAGAGCCGTCGTTCCCGAGCCGTCACGGGTGGAGAGAGACGTGGCGAGACCGTTGATCTCGCTATCGAGCTTCAGCCAGTCGCTGTCGCCCGGATCGGCATAGCCGACCGAGCCCACGGCGGCCAAACCGAGAGCTGTGGTTACAAACTTGTTCATGAGTTTCTGATGCACTCCGAAATGTGAGAGAGACAGTTCCTGGTCGGGATGGGGATCCTGGTTTGGGCGGCGAGCTTACGCATGCCGCCCTCCGAAGAAAGCACTGGGCCAACTTTCGAGGCCTTTTTCCAGGGCGAAAATGAGGTCTGGCCCGAGGTCTCGACCCACGGCTTTCCACAGCGAGACGAAGGAAGCCGCAATCGAGGCCGTGTTGGGGGGGCCGTGGGGGGCGCTCCGCGCGCTGCGTTTCCCGCCGCGGAGGCATGGGGCGCGAGCACGCACGTCGGGCTGGATGGCGCTTCGTCGCGCACGTCGTTGCGCCCGAAACTAGGAGGTCGCTTTGCTGTCGTGGGCCGCGAGCCGCTCGTCGGCGGCGCGCACGCCCCCCAGGAGCGCGGTCGGCAGCTCCAGCCCGAGGTGCGTGGCCGCGCGCAAGCGGGCCTCCAGACGGCGCCGCGCACGCCGCGTGTATTCGAAGTCGTAATTTGGGAGGTCCAGGTACCTCGGATCGACCGCGTGCACGTGTTCGGCGCACGCGAGCGAGAGCTCGCCGGCCACCGCCTCGGCCCAGCGCTCCCCGAGCCGACCACCGGCGTCGCGCGCGCGTTCGACGACCTCGGAGAGGCCGGCGTCGGCGTCGCCGGCGTCGAGCAGGAGCAGGCCGAGCGGGACGAGCAGGGCGCGCGCGTCGTAGCGATCCGGGCGCCGCTTCTTGGGGTCGCCGACGAAGGCCTCGAGCTCGATCACCGCGTCTTCGAGCGCGGCGCGCCAGCCCTCCGGCGTTTCGGTCGGCGTTCCGCCGTTGGGTTCCTTCTCGTTCATCCGTCGTCTCCCCGGCCGGCGTTGCGCCGGTCGCGCTTCTTCTCGCCGGTGCGGCGCTTCGCGTCGAGGCGCCGCCGCTTGGATGCCCGCGTGGGCCGCGTGTGCTTGCGGGCCTTCACGGGACGGAGCGCTTCGCTCAGGATTCCCGCCAGGCGTTCGCGTGCGTCCTCCTCGTTCCGGGCGCGCTCGCGGAAGCGCGACGCGTGGACGACCAGCTCGCCGTTCTTGGTCAGGCGCGAGGCGAGGCGCTGGAGGAGCAGGAGGCGACGCTGTTCTCCGAGCGTCGCGCTCTCGCGCACCGAGAAGCGCAGGATGACCTTCGTCTCGACCTTGTTGACGTTCTGACCGCCGGGACCGCCGGAGCGCGCGGTTTGGACGACGAGCTCGGACGCGGGGAGGACCAGACGCCCGGTCACCGGAAGGCTGCGGTCGCGCTCACCCATCGCCAATCGCGCCGACTCAGCCCGCCTTGGGGTCGTGTTCGCGCAGCATCGGGAACGTGAAGATGCCCGTGTCGTGACCGTCCGCGAAGCGCACCGAGATCGCGTAGTTGCCGACGAGCCGCACGTCGCTCTGCGTCATGTCGCTCGCGATCGAGGCGGGATCGAGCGTGCGGATCCCCGTGATCTCGTCGACGCACCGCGCGCACGGGCACAGCACCCGGAGCTCGCGAGCGGTATACACCGTCTCGATGCCATCGTCCCACTCGATGGCGATCCGGGTGGGATCGCTGCGCGTGATCGTGCGGGGGAGGGTGGATGCCACGGTGCGTGTTTCTGGCGTGGTGGGCAGAGCCGGACTTGAACCGGCGACCCCTTGATTTTCAGTCAAGTGCTCTACCAACTGAGCTACCTGCCCGTTCGCCAGCGGCGTTGTCCCACGAAGGGCCGCGGAGTTTGCCGCGCGTGCGTCCTTGGCGTCAACCCTCGCGATCGACACCACCCTCCGGATCGGCGGGTTGGACCGACAGAATGCGCCGCGCCTCGGCGATGTCGCGCCCGATCTGTGCCTTCAGCGCCTCGATTCCGTCGAAGCGCTGCTCCGGCCGCAGTCGAGCGAGGAAGTCGAGCTCGATCCGCTCGCCGTACAGATCGCCCTCGAAATCGAGCAGGTGGACCTCGATCGTCGGCGGAACGCGCACGCCCGGCTCCGGCGCGTGCACCGTCGGCCGGACGCCGATGTTGACCACGCCGTCGAGCTCGCCGCCGGATGCGTCCCGCGTGCGTCGCGCGCGGCACGCGTAGACCCCCGCAGGCGGGTGGAGTTCGTGGTGCAGGTCGAGGTTGGCGGTCGGGAACCCGATCGTGTGCCCGACGTTCGCGCCGCGGACCACGACGCCGAGGACGCTGACCGGGCGCCCGAGCATGGCCTCGGCGCTCCGCAGGTCGCCGAGCTCGACGGCCTCGCGGATCGCGGTCGACGAGATGGCGCGATCGTCCGCGACGACGCGCTCGACCACCTCGACCGCATAGCCCTGGTCGGCCAGGAATTGCGCCGTGCCCTCCCGGTCCCGTCCGAAGCGGCTGTCGAAGCCCAGGACGAAGCGCTTCACACCGAGCCCGTCGACGGCGACGGTCTGGGCGAACGCGCTGGCGGACAGGCTGCGCAGCTCCTCGTCGAACGTCAGCGCGACCGTGTGCTCGATGCCCGTGCGGGCGAAGAGCTCGAGTCGGTGGTCGAGCGTCGTCAGCGTGCGCGGCGCCTGGCCCAGGAGCAGGCGTTTCGGATGGCGCCGGAACGTCACGACCGTCGGCACGGCGCCGAGCTCGCGCGCGACGCGGACGTTGCGCTCGAGGATCGCCCGATGCCCGAGGTGCACGCCGTCGAAGACGCCGATCGAGACGATCGAGCCGTTCGGTGGGGGCGTGAGCTTCGAGCGCTCGAAGCTCGTGATCACTTGCGCGCCGGGCGCGCGTTCGCCTGCGCCCGCTTGAAGCGGTCCACGAGCTCGTTCAGGGCCGCCTTGTGCCGCTGCTTGTCGGCCGGCGACATGCGGTCGACCAGCAGGACACCCTCGAGGTGGTCGTACTCGTGCTGGATCACGCGGCTCGGGAAGCCGCTGAAGCTCTGCTCGAAGGCCTCGCCGTCGGGCGTGAAGGCCGTCACCGTGCACTCGTCGGGCCGATCGACCTCGGCGTAGATGTCCGGGAAGGACAGGCAGCCCTCCTCGAAGGTCGTGATCGGGCCTGACTTGTCGGTGATCGTCGGATTGACGAGCGCGAGCTCGTCCCCCGGCTCACCGGACGGGTTGATGACCATGATCCGCTGGCGCAGCCCCACCTGGGGCGCTGCGAGTCCGACGCCGCGGCTCGCCGCCATGCGTTCGAACATGTCCGCGACCGTCTTCCGGAGGCCGTCGTCGAAGGCTTCGATCGGTTCGGCCGGACGGCGAAGGATCGGGTTGGGGTAGAGCTTGACCTCGAAGCGCAGGGAGGTCTGGGGGGCGGTGCTCGGGGCCTGCTCGGGCTCGGATTCGTTCGACATGGAAGCGGTGTGGGAGGGCCAGGATGCGGACCTTACCACAGCGCTCGACGCCGCGATCCGATCCCCGGTCGCCGAGCGTAGGTCGGCCCCGGCGGGCGCGATAGGAGAGCCGGGCCGGACGTCGTTCGGCGCGCCCCGTCGGCGGCCGCCGCATTGACGCTCCAGGGGGTCGTCGATAAGCTTTTCGGCCCTTCAATCCACGATTTGGACTTCTCGAAGCACATTCAGAAGGCGGAAGAGGCGCTCCGGCGGAAGAACTACGACTTCGCCATCGAGCTCTTCCGCCAACTCCTCGACCTCGATGCCGACCTCGGCGAGGCGCGAGCCGGACTCCGCCAAGCGCTGAAAAAGCGCGCCGAGGCGAAGAAGGGCGGACGCTTCCTGCGGGCGGTCTCGGGTGCGTTGCCGTTGTCGCGCGCCAAGACGATGGCGAAGCTCGGCAAGCACGAGGCGTGCGCGAAGGCGCTCGAGGATTACCTCGCGACGAACCCGCTCGACGAGGAAGCGAACCTGCTCCTCGGCGAGTCGCTCGAAGCGGTCGAGTGTTATCAGTCGGCGCGCGCCGTCTACGAGTTCCTCGCGGAGATCGCGCCGAAGAACCCCGAGGCGTTGAAGCGCGCCGGCGCGATGATGCATCGCAGCGGCGATCACGATCGGTCGCTCGATTACTACGAGCGCGCGCTCGCCGCCGACCCGCGCGACCAGGAAGCGCTCAAGGCGCGCAAGAACCTCGCCGCCGACATGGCGCTGCATCGGACCGGGGCGAACGCGGTCGGGCACAGCCGCGAGTTGATCAAGAACCAGGACGAGGCGCGCTCCCTCGACCGTCAATCGAAGCGTCACCTGTCCGACGACGAGCTGCGCGAAGACCTCGCGCGACTCGAGGCGCGCTTCGCCGAAGCACCGAGCGATCCCGACGTCATGCTCGCGCTCGCGGACGTGCACGAGAAGTTGAAGGATCCGGAGGCCGCGCTCGAGCTGGCGCAACGCGCGCTCGAGTACCGCCGCGACTCCTACGAACTCACCTGCCGCGTGGGCGATCTCGAGTCGAAGCTGCTCAAGAAGCGCATCGCGGTCGCGGACCGAGACGGACGCGCCGACGAGGCGAACGCGCTCGAGACGACGCTCACCGAGCACGAGGTCGACGACTTCCGTCGTCGGGCCCAGATCCGCCCGGGCGACGCCGTCGTGCGGCTCACCCTCGCGCGCAAGCTGATCCGGGCGGGCGAGGTCGACGCGGCGCTGGCTGAGCTCCAGAAGTGCCAGACCGAGCCGCGCGTGCGCGAGGAGGCGCTCTTCCTCCTGGGACAGTGCTTCCAGACGAAGGGCATCCACGACCTCGCCAAGAAGGAATACGAACGAGCGCTCGAGGCCAGGAATGGAATCGACGAGCGCGCCAAAGAGATCCTCTACAATCTCGGCACCATCGCCGAGTCACACGGAACGCCCGAAGAGGCGCGTTCCTGTTTCATCCGTATCTATGAGGTCGACATCTCGTACCGCGACGTTGCGGCGAAGATGGAGGCCCTCCACTAAACATGCCGAACAACAAGCAAGCCAAGAAGCGCGTGCGCCAAGACGAAGAGCGACGCCTGCACAACAAGACGATCAAGACGTCGATGCGGAGCGCGGTGAAGCGCGTCCTCTCCGCCGACACGGCGGAGGCGGCGACCGAAGCGCTTCCGGCGGCGATGAAGCGCATCGACAAGGCGGCCAAGGCGCACATCATCCACGACAACGCCGCGGCGCGGTACAAGGCGCGCCTCTCGCGCAACATCGCGGCGAAGGGCTAGCCCGGATGATTCATGAGGCCTTGCCGAGATCGACGCAGCTGCGCGCCAGATCAGCGACCTTGACGGGTCGTCGAACCCGGTGAGGGAGGGAAGCGCTGATCTGGCG
>JAJDEV010000262.1 GCA_029259605.1 Planctomycetota bacterium
CCCCTCCCGGCACTTTGCGAACGCCGTCGTCCTCGACGACCCGATCAGGGTCGCCTGCGGGGCCGTCGCACGCAAAGCCCCGGGAGGAACCGAGTTGAGGCTTCTCCAGCACAGCCTCGTGAATAGACCGGGCTAGCCCGGCTTTCAGCGCGTGTCGAGCGTCTCGAGGTCGAGCGTGAAGATCTCGTTCGTCTCGTGCCCGCGCATCACGACCAGCTCGGTGTGATTGCCGCGGTTCCACACGAAGGCGCGGTTGCCGCGGATCGACACGGCGTCGGGCAGCTCGAGCTCTTGCTCGCTGCGCGCACCGCGTAGGTCGACGATCGAGAGGCGCGTCGAACCGCCTCCCTCGACGAGGAAGATCCTCGCGCTCGTCGGATCGGCCGCGACCATCCCGCCGTTCGACGAGACCGCGTGCGGGAGATCGGCCGCCTTGCTCCAATGCCCCCATACATCCAGGCGCCACGCCTCTCGGCCGCTGATCGCGACGATGCGCCCCTCGCTCACGACCAGGCCGCTGCCCGCCTGGCCCACCGGCGTCGCCTCTTCGGGCAGGCTGCGCCACTTGGTCCATTCGCCGGTGGAGGGATCGAAGACGCGATGGGCACGGGTCTCGCCACCCATCAACGCGTGCACGCGCCCGTCGAGGAACGCGAGCTGCGCGCCGATCAGGGCGTCGAGGTCCGGCTCGGCGAGCGTTTGGCCCTTCTCCGTCTGCGCGTCCACACCGACGAAGAGCGGGCTGCCACCGGCGAACGCGTAGACCATGCGCTCGCCATCGCTCGTCGCCGCGAGACCGTCCGGCAGGCGACCGACCACCGGGACGCCGGGGTAGCGCGACCACTTGTTGTTGCGCGGATCGACGAAGCGGATGCCCTTGAAGCGCGTGAAGTACCACTTGCTCCCCACGCTGCCGAGCAAGCCTCCCGTGTCCGCACGCACGAGGCTGGCCCCCCACTCCTCGTGCAAGCTGCGCCACGCGGATCCGACGTCCGACGCGGGGGAGTCGAGCGTGATGCGTTCGAGGTCGCTCAGGGCGATGCGATACATCACGTTCCCGCCCAGCACGTCGTAGACGAACAAATGCGGGCGACCTCCGCGATCGGCGACGAACGTCCGCTCGCCATCGCCGGAGTAGCGCGCCGGCAGGCGCGGACGGAGCAGATCCCAACTGCGCTTCGTCGCCTCGAAGATCCCGAGCGTGCGCGAGTCGTGCCCGAGCGTGATGTAGCGCGCCTCGGTGCGACGATCCCGCGCGAAGCTCGCGCCGTAGCGCCCCGGGCGAAAGCCGAACGACATGAAGTTGCGCCAGCCACCGACGTCCGGGTCGTACACCTTGAAGTGGTGATCGGACCAAGCGTAGGTGCGTCCGTCCACGACGATGATCCCGCCCTTCGTGAACCCGACCTTCGTCAGGTTGTGCTGGGAGTCCGGGATCGTGCTCCACGATTGGCTCGCGAAGTCGAAGGACCAGACGTCGACCGTGTCGCCACCGCGTAGCACGAGCGCCCGACCGCGCTCCGCGTCGAACGCGATCGCGGCCCCCGAACCGACGCTGGCCGGCGTGGACGGCAACGCCTCGACGACACCGGTATCCGGCCGTACGCGCCAGAAGTCGCGCGAATCGCCCCCCCGCAACATGAGCAGCTGTCCATCGGCGTCGGACGTCACGGCGACGCCGCTGCCCACGCGCGCGGGCAGGCGCAGCAAGTCATCGGTCCACGCATCGGCCTCTACGTCGTACTCGGCGACCTCGCTTCCGTGGACGAGGAAGACGCGCTCGCCCGCGGGACCGAGTGTGCAGGCCAGGACCGCCGGCAGTTCGGGCGCGGTCGGTCGGCCCTCGAGCACTTCCCAATGCGCCACACGCTCGTCGTCGCGCGCGGCGCGAGGCGACGCGGCTCCGGCGAGCAACGCGACGCACGGGAGGACTCCCCGCAGGAGGAGGCGCGCGAAAGTAGCGGTATGCATCGAGAGCATCGCGGGTCGGCGAGCGCGGCGGCTCGCTCGGCTCCGTGCAAGCGTACGCCGTCCTTCGTTCCGCGGGGAGGACTTGTCGGCTGCGTGCGGGAAAGCGGAACGGACTTCCAGGCCCGCGATCGAACGCCCCGGAATCCGGACGGGCACTCGACGCTCGTGCTAAGCTCGCACTCGTCGATCGCTCGGAGAAGACTCCGATCGCCCCCCGTTGGTTCCCCATGCGTCCGTGCGAGCGGACGGCCGCGAGATGACCGAGTCGTCCAGTCGAGTCCCCACTCGAGTTCCCGCCTCCCACCGCACCCTCTTCGCGTCGGGCGCCGCCCTCGCGCTCGCCGGTATTCTGTGGGTCAATCAGAGTTGGGCGCAGGATGGCGGCGTCGTGGACGCCGCATCCGCCCGCGCGCCGCTCACGCGCGGCATCGTCGCGTCGGACGATCCGGGTGACGTCGAGGCCTTCGCCACCTATCCGTATCTCGCGACGTCGAACCTCAGCGCGACGCTCGACGCCGCCGACGCGGCGGCGCTGCTGTCGTATCGCTGGGACAACGGCTTCCCGGTGCCCGCCTGGTCGACCGGGAACGACCGCGCGGTCTCGCTGCCCTACGGCGAGCTCGGCGCGGGTCCGAACACGATCGTGTACGCGCCCTTCAACGCACCCCAGGCCGCGGGCGCCGCGTTCGCGGCGGGCGCAGGCGTCGACATCGCGGTCACGAACGCGACGCTCGCGACCGGACGCACGGGCACCGGACTCGAGTTCCCCGACGCGAGCGCGAGCGTGCGTTTCGCCCGGGTGTCGGACGCCTCCTCCGCCGAGCGTACGCTGCTGTTCGGTCCGTGGACGCTCGAGCTGTGGTGGCTGCCGCTCGAGAACACGACGAAGAACACGCCCATCGCCTCCGCTCCCGGCCTGTTCGAGATGTGGGTCGACAAGCACGGCTACGTCTTCGCCGAAGTCGCCGGCGACGAACCGGTGCGCAAGCGACCGAACGCGACGCTGCGCTCCGGCGAATGGAACCACATCGGCTTCTCCTTCGACCCCGAGATGAACGCCGCTCGCCTCGTCCTGAACGACAGCGTCGTACTCCTGCGCCTCGACGACAAGCAAGCGGCTCGCGGCGCACGCGAGCTCATCATCGGAGCGGGCATCCGCGGTCGCATCGACGACCTGCGCGTCGACGCGCTCGCGGCGGACACCGCCGAGCTGATCGACCACTACCTCCTCCGAGCGACGCCGGGCGAGCACGTGCTCCACGCGCAACTCGCGCACGGCGAGCGCTCGGTGCCGGCCTGGGCCGGGGTCCATCGCGAGCCCGAGCTGACCGGCCGCGACGCGTGGGCGCTCGGCGCGTTGTCCTACTTCGATCCGTCGGACGACGGGTTGACCGCGACAACCGCCTATTGGACGCGCGACCTCGCGCCGCAGCGACCGGTCGGACGCACGACGCAGCCGGTGCTCTATGTCGGCAACAGCGAGGCGTTCCTCTTCAGCGGCGAGACGAAGGACTCGCACCTGCCGGGGATGATCAACACGCGCGACACGTGGATCTACCACATCGACGAGGCGCGCTGGGAGCTGCTCGACATCGCCGCGCCTCCCGGCCGCTGCCATCAGTCCGCCGCGTACAGTGCCGACCACGACCTCGTGCTCATGCCGGGCGGCTGGATCAACTCCAACGGCGGCGACAAGGTCGTCCTCGACGACACGTGGGTCTTCCACGTCGGCGAGCGTCGCTGGGAGCAGCGCTCGCCCTCCGGCACGAAGCTCGGCGAAGCCTCCGATTGCGGCGTCGTCTACAACTCGCGGACGAAGAAGTTCTACCTGTTCGAGTGGAACAAGATCCTCGCCTACGACCCGATCGAAGACACGTGGGAGCGCTTGCCCGAGTTCAGCGCGTTCGGTCCGGACGGCGAGGCGCTCGAGCGCTACCGCATTCCCGGGAGTCCGATCTGCGAGTACGACCCGACGACCGGCCAGGCGCTCGTCTTCGGTGGCGTGAACTACAGTGAGGATCCGGGGCACCCTGAGCGCTATCAGAACGGGACCGCGATCTACGACTTCGAGTCGAACGCGTTCCGCATCGTCGCCACCGACACCGAGCCGTCGCGTCGCGCGCGCGGCGCGCTCGCGTACGACTCGAAGCGCGAGCGTTTCGTGCTCTTCGGCGGCGTCCAGGACCAGCGCTCGGACCGCCAGCGCGACCTGTGGACCTTCGACATGGACGAGGAGCGCTGGACCGAGGTGCACGACGCCGTCCCGCCGTCGCGTCGCGGGGGCTACTACAAGATGGCGTACGACCCGACGCTCGACGTGTTCGCGCTGTTGTGCGGTCGCGCCAGCTCGAAGCGCTTCCTTAACGAGGCATGGCGCCTGCGCATGGACGACCGGGCGACGGCGCGCGCGACGTACGTCTTCGACCGCGGGGACTTCCCGCAGGCGGACCGACTCGTCGCAGTCGCCCGCGACCCGGACGGCGACCGGACGGATCGCGTGCGAGTCGAGCTGCGCAGCTCGCAGGACATGCGCCGGTGGAGCCAGGGTGACGAGCTCGACCCCGCCGCGCGCTTCCTCGAGGTCTCGCTCGTCGGCGCGCCGGGAGCGACGGCGGTGCAGGTCGAGCGGCTCGCGTTCACGAGCGCGTCGGAGATCGGCGGCGTCGGGGCGATCGTCGTCGCGTTGCAACCGGTGCGCTGAGCCGGGGCGCGCGTCACGCCGCCGGAACGCGGGCGCGCTCCCGGGTGCACCGCGTCCGCATCCATGTGCATGGCTCCCGTGCCGTCGACGTCCGTGTCGAGGCTGCGGAGTAACAAGCGCGCGCCGCGAGGATAGCCAGCGAGCACGGCGCTCCGTTCGCGCGCTTTGCCTCCGAGCGCTCGATCGTGGAGAATCCCCCCGCCGCGCGTTCCCCGGTCGCGGGTTCCAGACCGCCCCATCTCTCCGCCATGCTCCGAATCCCCACGCTGCCCCTCTGCCTGACCGCCGCGACGCTCGCCGGAGCGCTCTGGCTCGCACCCGCGACGGCCGCCTCGGGCGTTGCCGTCACCGCGGGGACGGACAGCGACGACCAGCACGAGCAGAACGTCATGAGCAGTCGCTTCTGCGCCGACTGCCACCCGGCGATCTACGCCGAGCACGAGCGCAGCACCCACGGGCGCGCGTTCACGGACGAAGAAGTGCGCCTCGCGACGGGGCGCTTCGACCACGGCGACTGCATCATCTGCCACACGCCACGACCGATCTTCGAGACCGGCATCGGGATGAACCCGAAGCGCCGCCACTACGACCTCGAGGAGGGCAACACGTGCATGAGCTGCCACTGGCGCGAGGGGTACGACTACGGTTCGTTCCACGGCGGCCCGGAGTGCACCGAGGCGTTCGACCCGCGCGTCGGTGAGGTCGAGGCCTGCGCATCCTGCCACCGCAACCACGGCACGCCGTTCCAGTGGGCGACCAGCCCGCTCGGCAAGGGCAAGGACCGCATGTGCATCGACTGCCACATGCGCGGAGTGACGCGCCCCGTCGCCGTCGGTGAAGAGCCGCGGCGCGTCAGCTCGCACGGGTTCCCCGGCTCGCGCGAGGAGGCGCACCTGCGCCGCGCCTACGCCTACGACGCGCAGGTCGAGGGAGACACGGCGGTCGTCACGATCAAGAACAAGGGTGCGGGGCACAACTTCCCGACCGAACTGAAGCAGCGCTCGCTCGAGTCGCTCGTCATCGTCACGGACGTCGATGGCAACGAGGTGTCGCGCTCGCGCATGGTGTTCCGCGATCCGTACAAGCGTCCGTACGGCCTGCACCTCCCGGTCAACACGCAGATCCCCAGTGGACAGTCCGTCGAGCACCGCGTCCCGCTGCACGTCGCCGACGGCACCGTCGAGTGCGAGCTGCACTTCAAGCTCTACTACCCGATCGAGGACTACCATCCGGACCTCGCGCGGCGGCTGGAGGTGCGCAAGCTCTTGTTCCAAGGCATCACGCCGTCGACGGAGCCGGTGATGACCGCGCCCGACGTCCAGGTCGTCACGCCCGAGTCCATCGATGTCGCGAAGGCGAGCCCCGCGAACCTGGTCGACTACGCGCGTCCGCCGATCGGCACGGTCGCGGTCGACGTCCCGGACGGTCAGTCGGACGCGGACATCGACCGACTCATCGAGCTGTTCCAGTTCCCGGTTCCGCAGGCCAACCGCGACGCTCGCAAGCGCCTGGTCGAGATCGGCGCGCCCGCGGTCCCGAAGCTCATCGCCGCCATGGGCTCGTGGGACAACAAGACGTTCAACCAGGCGATGGGAGCGCTGCGCGGCATGGGCGACATTGCGCGCCCCGCGATCATCGACGCGCTCAGCAGCGACGAGCTATTCATCCGCATCCACGCGCGCGATTTGGCTGTGCGCATCGACGCGCGCGGCGACGCGCGTGCGAACGCGGCGCTCTTGGCCGGACTCGATCAGTCGAACGCGCTCGATCGCGCCAGCGCGGCGACGGCGCTCGGCGACCTGGGAGTGTCCGAGGCGATCCCCGCGCTCCGCGCGGCGATGGGCGACTCCGATCCCGACGTCGTCCGCGCGGCGGCCTTCGCGCTGTCCCACCTCGGCGACGAGCAGGCGCTGCCCCTCATGCGCGCCGCCTACGCGCGCTTCCGCTACGTCGAGACGAAGCGCGACCTGGCGGAGGCGATGGCGCGCCTCGGCGATCACGACGCGGTCCCCTTGCTCATGGACGGGCTCGACCATCGCGACGAGCTGATCCGCGAGAGTCACTTCGAGAAGTTCTTCGGCGTCACCGGCGTGCACCTCGGGTACGACCCGCTCGCTCCGCGGCCCGAACGCCTCGACGCGATCTCGCGCCTGCGCGCCTTCTGGGCGAAGGACGGTCCTAGCGTGCAGCTGCGGCCGTGGACGCCGGTGGATCACGCGGTCGAGGAGACCGTGTGGCACGCGCTCCAGGCACTCGGCGACGGCGGCGACGACGAAGCGCTGCGCAAGACGATCCGCGACGCCGGCGACGGCGCTGTTCCCGGACTCGTGAAGGCGTTGAAGTTCCCCGCGGGCTTCGACTCGAAGCGCAGTCAAGTGTGTGAGCTGCTCGGGCTCTCGGGCAACTCCGACGCCGTGCCCGCGCTGCTCACCGCCCTGCGCGATCCGGTGGTCTCCGTCGCGTCCTGGGCCTGTTGGGGCTTGGAAGCGATCGGCGACCCCGAAGCGCTCCCCGCGGTCCAGCGATTCGAGCAGCGCATCCAATCCGTGTCCGCTGCGGGCCGCCTCGCGCCGTCCGTCGGGTCGGCTGACGCGCTCCTCGCGCAGGTCGCGCGCGCGCGCTTCGTGCTCGGCGACGAGACGTCGCTCAACGACCTCGTCACGCTGCTCCTGTCCGACGACGTCGGGGCGCGCACCGTGGCGATCGATGCGCTGCGCGGCTTCCTCGGGTTCGACCTCGACTATGTCGCCGATGGAGATCCGCTCGAGCGCCGGAAGGCGGCGGCGGAATGGGCGGCCGCGCTCCAATAGGCACACCGATTGCCACGCGCTCGCGCTACGCCTTCCGTCCTGCGGAACGTCGGCGCGCGGAGAATGCGCCCCAACCTCGCCTTACCCATGCTGCTCACCCTGCTCTCTCTGCTCCCGCTCGCCGCGCCCACGGTCTCCCCGCCGCAAGCGTCCGGGCAGGCGGCGGCCGACGCCACGGACTTCGGCGCGATGTGGACGCCGCTCGACGACCCGGACGCGGATCCGCTGCCGCAGGCCCTGCGCGATCTGCCGAACGTCGCGCGCTCGGTGTTTCGCAAGCGCGGTGCGCCGCGGTTCCTGCTCGCGCGCCAACTCGCGGCCGGCGCGTCGCCGTTCGACGCCTTCGTCGCCGACGAAGAGCACATGACGCAGTTCGGGGAATTCTTCCCCGAGACCGATGACGTCGTCGAACTCGCCGAGCGCGAGGTCGTGGTCTTCGGCTGCGACTGGACGAACTTCGACGTCGCCGCCCGGATCGCGGCCGCGTACGCGGAGACCGACGACGGCGCGGTGCGCAGCGTGTGGGTCGTCGGAGCGCAGAGCGAGGATCCCGACAGCTTGAGCGCCGACGCGGTCGAGGCGCTGCGCGACCTGCTGCATACGCTGAACCCGACGAGCGGGACGACGCATCGCGCGATCCTGATGCAGCACGATCTCTCGTTCTCGCTGGGCGCCGGGATGAAGTCGGTCGACACGCCGCGCGAGATCGACACGAAGTTCTTCAAGGCCATCACGGTCGTCAACCCGCAGTTCTCCGCAGGCATCGTGCGCCAGTGGGAGGACGAAGCCGCGGGCGCGTCGCTGTCCTACCAGGTCCTCGCCACGAACACGGGGCTCGGCCCGAAGGACCCCTTCGTCTACTTCCTCGCGGGTCAGCTACAGACGTACGAGCGCGGGAATCCGGACGACGGGGACGCGCCCATCGAGGTCCTCTTCGCCCCCGAGGTCGAGACGCGCGTCATCGACGACGCGGAGCTCGCGCGCCACTTCGCGTCGAACAAACGCGCGCCCGACGCCGGCGTCATCCTCGAGGTCTACCTGCCCAAGTTCCCGTTCGCGCGCGTCTGCCAGCTCCGATGGCAGGGCGGAATCCCCGGGAGCGAGGAGTTCGCGTTCTCGCGCCTGGTGGAGTTGCGTGAGTACCGACGCAGCCGCAGCGAGACGGTCGCGCGGTGCTGCGTCGTCATGATCACCGGACGCGCCCAGACCGCGCAGGCGCGTGACGCCCTGCTCGCCCAGCTCGACATCGCCGCGAAGCCGCTCCCACTCGGGCCGAGTTTCCTCGATCCGCGTTAGCAGCCCGCGACGTTCTTCGGCAGGCCGGCGATGAACTTCAGCTGGCGTTGCAGTTCGAGTCCCGACTCGAGGTCGTCGCGCGAAAGCGCGCCGATCTGAATCAGCGCTTCGCCGACCTGCGCACCGGTGTGGTGATGGATGTGCATCGCCTGCTCCAGTTGATCGTTGTCGATCATGTCGGCGCCGAGGAGCACCTCACCGAGGAAGATGTCCTTCGTCACGCGCATGGCCGCGTTCTTCGGCTTGGGAGCGGACGGGTCGACGGGACGCGGCGGCGGCGGCGGCGCTCCGCCTCCCATCGCAGCGGCGGCTTCCTGCGCGGCGGCGCGCGCGTGATCGACGGGGGCCGGCTTCGGCGGGCCCGCTTCCAGCCCGCGCATGCGCTCCTGCAGCTTGAGCGTCTCGAGCAGGTTCTCCGGCGACGTCGCGCCGGTCATGAGCAAGCACTCGCCGATGCGCATGCCCTGGGCCTCGTGCATCTCCAGCGCGGTGCCGACCTGCTCGCGCGTGACGTGTCCGAGCTCGACCAGCAGTTCGCCGAGCACCATGTCGCGGTTCGCGGGGAACGGATCGTCCGCGGCGCGCTCGTCCGTAGGCTCCGCGACGTCCAACTCCGCGCTGCCGGTCGCGTCCCGGCTCTCGGTTTCGAGCGCGTCGAAGTCGGGCATCGGGACGTCGGCCGGGTCGGGGAGTGCCGGCTCGGCGACCTCCAGTTCCGCGGTCGTCTGCTCGTCCTCCTCTGCGGTCGCGTCGGGGGCTGCTTCGTCGGCGAGCGCCTCGCCCGCCATCTCGACGAGGCGGCACGCGGTGGCATGCATCCACTCGAGATCGAGCTTCGCGGCCCGTTCGTCCCCGGGCGCGTGGGCGAGGATCGCGATCAGATGCGCGGCCGCGTTGAGCGTGGCGACGAAGGGCAACGCGCCCTGGCTGCGCAGGTAGGCGGAGAGCTCACGCACGCACTCGAGGTGAACGAGGTGCTCGGTGGCGTCGTTCGGTGTCGCGCGGGCGAGCTTGCGAGAGAATGCGGTGAGTTCGGGAAAGGCCATGGATCCTCGAGATCGGGGGGAGAAGCGTCTTGGCATCGACGCGCGCGGGAGCGCGTCTTGAGACGTCCCGTTCCTTTCCCGCGCGACACGGCACGCGACGCTCCGGTCCCCTCGCGCTTCGGTCACGAAGCGCTGATCTGACGCGCATCTGCGTCGATCTCGGTGAAGGCTCAGGAATCATCCGGGCTAGCAGCCCGTGGTGAAACTCACGCCACCCTCGAACGGCGCTGGATCCGCGCTGCCTGCGTTCCGCTTCCTCCGAGGTTCCACCAATACGCGTCGTCAGCGCGCCTTGCCAGCACGGATCCATCACCCTCCGA
>JAJDEV010000263.1 GCA_029259605.1 Planctomycetota bacterium
CAGGGGGGAGGACCACCACCACATCCATCCGTGAGATCCGCGATGTCTATCCAATCCGCGCTCGTCCGAGACTTCGACCTCGAGCTTCCGAACACCGTCAAACTGCTGCAGGCCCTCCCCGAGGAGCGCCTCGACTGGAAACCCCACGACCGCTCGATGTCGCTCGGCCAGCTCGCCGGGCACCTCGCCGAGACGCCGTCGTGGGTCGGCGCCATGCTGGAGGACGAGATGGACTTCCTGTCCATGCCCAGCGACTACGAGCCCTACGTCGCCGCGAGCCGCGCCGACGCGATCGCGACGCTCGAAGCGAACGCGACCGCCTTCCGCGACGCCATGCGGGACCGCGCCGACGCCTTCCTCGAAGCCACGTGGACGATGCGCAAGGGCGACGACGTTCTGATGGCGTGCCCGCGGCACGAGGCGATTCGCTCGACGATCGTCCATCACACGCTGCACCACCGCGGGCAGCTGACGGTGTGCCTGCGCCTGCTCGACGTGCCCGTGCCGGCGACGTTCGGCTCGACGGCCGACTTCCCGATGTTCTGAGCCGCTCGCAGCGTCCCCGTCCGGAACTTCCCCCGATTCGTTGGCGGAGCGGGAGCGCCCCGCGCGTTTCCAAGTCCGGAGAGCGAGTCGCCGCACGTGCATGACTCGCCCACCGGACCTCGCCCGAGGCGGACGCGCCGCAGGCGGACCCGGGGGGGACCTCCGAGGGGTAGAGGAGACGCCCGGCCCACTGGCTTGCGAGCCCGTGGGTCGGGCGCTCGCTTGCCGGGACGGGCCGTGCGCTATTCTGTCGCGCTCCGTTCCGACCGCCGTCCACCCCACGACGTCCCATGCGCTCCCTCCTTCTCCTCGCGCTCTGCCTCGCCGCGTCCGGCTGCTCGTCGATCGCGCCCCGGCGCGCGATCATCCGCGCGGCCGACGCGCCGCAGGCCATCGGCCCGTACTCGCAGGCCGTCCGCTTCGGGAACATGCTCTTCTGCTCGGGCCAAATCGCGATCGACCCCGCCACGGGGAAGATGACGGGCGACGACGTGACGGCGCAGACGCGACGCGTGATGGCGAACCTGTCGAGCGTCCTGGACGAGGCGGGTTTCTCGTTCGGCGACGTCGTCCAAGCGCAGGTGTTCCTCGCCGACCTGAACGACTACGCCGCGATGAACGCCGTGTACGCCGAGTTCTTCCCCGCGAACGCGCCGGCGCGCGCGGCGGTGCAGGTGGCGCGGCTCCCCCTCGATGCGCGCGTCGAGATCATGGTCACGGCGGTGCGCGACTGACGCCCGGCGCGCCGCGACTGCGGAGGAAGCGCGGGACCTGAGCGCCGCCCACCGAGGGACGATCACGCCGCGAGAATGACGTGACTCGCGGCAGGGGCTGCTAGACTCCGCGCGTGGAGTCCGTCCGCAACTGGATCCTCGTCGCAGCGGCGCTCGGCGCGTTGGCGCTCGCCTGCGCCTCGTCCGCCTCGTCCGCCCCGCGCGCCGCGGGCGAACACGGCGCGCCCGACGACGGCGTCGCGCTCTTCGACGGCGCGACGCTCGACGGTTGGCGTGGCGACGAGCGCTATTGGTCCGTCCGCGATGGCGCCATCGTCGCCGAGAGCACGACCGAGCAACCGTGTGACCGCTCGACCTACCTCTGGTTCGACGGGGACGAGTACGGCGACTTCGACCTCTCGCTCTCCTACAAGCTCGAGTCGGGCAACTCCGGCGTCCAGATCCGCAGCCAGGTCGCGGGCGACGCCAGCATGATGGGCTACCAGGTCGACCTCGAGGCGGGGCCGACGCACGTGGGCTCGCTCTACGAGCAGTTCGGGCTCGGCGTCCTCGCCGCGCGCGGCGAGCGCACGCTGCGCCCGGCCGAGGGCGCGACCGCGCGCGAGACCTTCGCCGATCCCGCCGAGCTGCTGACGCACGTCGACCGCGGCGGATGGAACGAACTCGTCGTCGAGGCCACCGGCCCGCGCCTGCGCGTGTCGATCAACGGCGTGCTGATGAGCGAACTCGTCGACGCGCACCCGCGCTTCGCGCAGCGCAGCGGTCGGATCGGCCTGCAGCTGCACGAAGGCGATCCCATGCGCGTCTCGTTCCGGGACATCCGCATCGTCGATCGCGGCGGCACACGCGGCGTGCCGCGCGACCTCCCGCCGCAGTGGATCTGGCCCGAGCGCGACCCGCAGAGCGACTCGGAGGCCTGGTTCCAGCGCTCCTTCGAGCTCGAGGGCGAGGTCGGCGTCGCGCGCTTGTACGGCTCGGGCGACGACCGTCTCGAGGTCTACGTGAACGGCGCGCTCGTCGCGATCTCCGAGAACTGGCGCTACCGTTTCGACGTCGACGTGCGCGAGTTCCTGCATCCGGGCACGAACGTGATCAGCGTGTGGTGTCGCAACGAAGCGTCCGACGCCGGCTTCTGGCTCGAGCTGCGCACGCGCGCGGCCAACGCCGCGGCGGGCGCGCGACGAAAGCTGTGGACGCTCTCCACCGACGCGAGCTGGCGCACGCGCGCGCGCGCGCCGGCGCAGCTCGATCGCATGGATGGCGACGACGACTGGCGCGCGCCCTACAGCTTCGGTCCGATCGGCACGGCGCCGTGGGGCATGCCGCTCGAGTCACCGCGCGGGCGACCGACGAACGCGCTCGACGCGACGGACATCGAAGTGGCGCCCGGGTTTCGCGCGCAGCGTGTCTACTCGGTCGCGCAGTCGCGTCAGGGATCGTGGGTCAGCCTCGCCGTCGACGAACGCGGCCGCTTCATCGCCTGCGACCAGATCGGAAACCTGCACCGCGTGACCGTTCCGGCGAGCGGCGTCGCGCACGCGGAGGACTGCGAGCGCATCGACATCGACCTCGGCGACGCACAGGGATTGCTCTACGCCTTCGGCAGTCTGTACGTCTGCGTGAACGAGACCAGCGGGCGCTGGAAGTCCGGGCTCTATCGCGTCCGCGACACGGACGGCGACGACCGCTACGACGAGGTCGAGCAGCTCACGCCGCTCACCGGCGGCGGCGAGCACGGACCGCACGCGCTCGTCCTCGCGCCCGACGGCGCGTCGATCCTGGTCGTGGGCGGCAACGCGGTCGCTCCACCCGACGCGCTCGCGCGGAGCCGCGCGCGTCTCGTCGACACGGAGGACGCGCTGCTTCCGCAGGAGCCGGATCCGAACGGGCACCCGCCGCCGGCGCAGGCGTCCGGTGGGTGGATCGCGCGCGTCAATCCGGACGGGAAGAACTGGGAGCTGATCGCGACCGGCCTGCGCAACGCCTACGACGTCGCGGTCGATCGGAACGGCGAGCTCTTCACGGTCGACTCGGACATGGAGTGGGACCTCGGCCTTCCGTGGTATCGCTCGCCGCGCGTGCTGCACGTCGTCAGCGGCGCGGACTATGGTTGGCGCTATGGATCGGGCAAGGGCGACGCGTCGTGGCCCGACGCATGGCCGGCGGCGCTCGACATCGGCCCCGGTTCCCCGAGCGGCCTGCTGCACGGCTCGCGACTGCGCTTCCCCGGCGAGTACGCCGACGCGCTCTTCGTCGGCGACTGGGCCTTCGGACGCATCCTCGTCGTGCGCTTCGATCCGCGCGGCGCGAGCTTCGACGCGCGCGTCGAGACCTTCGCGAGCGGAACGCCGTTGCCCGTCGCCGACCTAGTCGCCGGCGCCGACGGCGCGCTGTACTTCGTGACCGGCGGGCGCGGGCTGGAGTCCGCGATCTATCGCATCTCGAGCACGACCCCCGACGCGCCGCCCGCGGCTGCACCGGTCGCGCCGACGGCGCTCGCCGACGTGCGCACCGGGCTGGAGGCGTATCACGGTCGCGTCGACGACGGCGCACTCGAAGCGGCCTGGCCACACCTGGCGAGCACCGATCCGTACGTCCGCGGCGCCGCGCGCGTCGCGGTCGAGAGCCAACCGCTCGCGCAGTGGCGTGCGCGCGCGCTCGCCGAGACCGAACCGCGCGCGCGCCTTCAGGCCTGGCTCGCGCTCGCGCGCAGCGGATCCGCGTCCGCGCGCCGCGCCATCCTCGAGCGCCTCGCCGGGCTGCCCTGGGACGACACCGCGCCCGAGCGCAGACGCGACCAGCTGCGCGTGTGGGATCGCGCGCTGCGCGACGCCGAGCTCGACGACCCGCTGCGCGCGCGCTACGCCGCGTTGCTCGGCGCGCGCTTTCCGACGAACGACGCGAAGACCGACGAGGCGCTCGCCCCGTTGCTCGTCGCGCTCGAATGGAACGGCGTCGTCGACGCGCTGCTCGCCCGCAGCGCGACCGCCCTGTCCGCGCGCGCGACGATCCATTACGCGTTCCTCCTGCGCCGCGTCGACCACGGCTGGACGAGCGCGACGCGTGCCGCCTACTTCACCTGCATGGAGCGCCTGATCGAGAACGCGGACGGCGGCCAGAGCATGCGCAAGTACCTCGTCGCGATGCGCCAGACCGCGCTCGACGTGCTCACCGCCGACGAGCGCGCGGCCCTCGGCGATCTGGCGCGATCGATCTCGCCGACGCCGACCGTGGTCTCCGCCTCGGGCGACTTCGTGAAGGAGTGGAAGCTCGGCGACCTGCTCCCCCACCTCGACGACATCGGCCCGCAGCGCGACATCGCCCGCGGCGCGCAACTGTTCGATCGCGCGACCTGCCTCCAATGCCACCGCGTCAACGGAGCCGGCGGCGTCGAAGGTCCCGACCTCACCCATGCCGGCTCACGTTTCACGGCGCGCGATCTGGTGGATGCGATCCTCTATCCATCCGAGGTCGTGTCCGACCAGTTCCGCGACTCCGAGGTGTGGACGACGTCGAACCGCGTCTACGTCGGAACGATCCTGCGCGAGGACGCCGAAGAGCTCGTCATCCGCACACGCGCGCCCGAGTTCGCCGAGCACGTCCTCGCGAAGGAGGACATCGAGCTCCAACGGCCCACGCCGCTCTCGCGCATGCCGTCGGGGCTGTTCGACACGATGGAGCTGGCCGAGATCCTCGACCTCCTCGCGTACGTGTCGGCGCAGCGCTAGCAGCCCGTGGTGAAACTCACGCCATCGTCGGAGGGTGATGGATCCGTGCTGGCAAGGCGCGCTGACGACGCGTATTGGTAGATACTCGGAGGAAGCGGAACGCAGGCAGCGCGGATCCAGCGCCGTTCGAGGGTGGCGTGAGTTTCACCACGGGCTGCTAGCCCGGGTGATTCATGAGGCTTTGCCGAGATCGACGCGGACGTGCGTCAGATCAGCGCGTCGCGACCGAAGCGCGTGGAGGCGACCTTGACGGGTCGTCGAACCCGGTGAGGAAGGGAAGCGTTGATATGGCGCGCAGCTGCGTCGATCTCGGTGAAGCCTCATGAAGGCTCCGGGCTAGCCCGGTCTATTCACGAGGCTGTGCTGGAGAAGCCTCAACTCGGTTCCTCCCGGGGCTTTGCGTGCGACGGCCCCGCAGGCGACCCTGATCGGGTCGTCGAGGACGACGGCGTTCGCAAAGTGCCGGGAGGGG
>JAJDEV010000264.1 GCA_029259605.1 Planctomycetota bacterium
CTCCGGGTTGGTCTCCGGAAACGTAGGCGAATCGGTGGATTCGGCGAGGCTTTCGGGGGCCAAGCCGGAGTGGAGGACGGCGTTCTGCGGGTGAATGACTTTTGCCACAGTCTGCTAGATCGACGCAGCTACGCGCCAGATCAGTACTTCCCTCCCTCACCGGGTTCGACGACCCGTCAAGGTCGCCTGCACGCGCTTCGGTCGCGAAGCGCGGATCTGGCGCGCATCTGCGTCGATCTCGGCAAAGCCTCATGAAGAACCCGGGCTAGGACGATGAAGCGATCGACGCCGATCCTGCGCGGGCTGTCCCACTACTGGCGCACGCATCTCGGCGTCGTGCTCGGCACGGCGACGGCGACGGCGACGCTCGTCGGCGCGCTGGTCGTCGGAGACTCGGTGCGCTTCAGCCTGGCGGAGCGCGCACGCGCGAGGATCGGCGCGGTCGATGCGGTCGTGGCCTCGCAGGACCGCTTCTTCCGCTCGGCGCTCGCGGACGAGATCGGCGCGGAGTCGGCGGCGGTCCTCGCGCCCGCCGTTCGTGTGTCCGGCGTCGCGTCCTCGTCGAGCGGTGACAAGCGCGTGCACGACGTGCAGGTGCTCGGCGTCGACGCGCGCTTCTTCAAGCTGTCGCCGTCGGGTTTGGAGGTGGAGCCGCCCCAGGAGGGCGAGGTCTACGCGAACGCGGAGCTGGCGCGCGCGCTCGGGCTGTCGGTCGGCGACGACGTCGTGGTGCGGCTCGAGAAGCCGAGCGCGTTGCCGCGCGACATGGCCCTGGCGCCGGACGACGTGTCGCTCGCGCTGCGCGTGCGCGTCGCGCGCCTGCTCGACGACGCCGAGTTCGGACGGTTCACGCTCGAGGCGGGAACGCGCCCGACGGCGACGCTCTTGCTGGGGCTCGGCGAGCTGCAGCGCGAGCTCGAGGTGGAGGGGCGCGCGAACCTGATGCTCGCGGGCGTGGACGACGGAGGCGCGACCATGGTCGCCACGCTCGACGCGGCGCTGCGCGCTTCGTGGACGCTCGCCGACGGCGAGCTCGAGATCCGCGACGCGGGCGGCGGCGCACGCGAGCTCGTCACTTCGCGCATCTTCTTCGACGGCCCCGTCGTCGCCGTCCTCGAGGCGCAGAGCGACGTCGCGCTCGCCGGCGTCTTCACCTACTTCGTCAACGAGCTGCGCCTCGGCGAGCGCGCGACGCCGTACTCCATGGTCGCCGCGCTCGGACCGGTCGGGCGCGCGACGCCTTCCTCGACGCGGTGGGCGGGGCTGCTCGCTTCGACGATGCGGTCCGAGGACATCGTGTTGAACCGCTGGGAGGCGGACGACCTCGGCGCGCGCGTGGGGGACACGGTCACGCTCGCGTACTACGTCGTCGATGCGTCACGCAAGCTCGTCGAGCGCACGAGCTCGTTCCGCGTCGGCGGGATCGTTCCGCTCGTGGACGCCGCCGCGGATCCCACGCTCATGCCGGACTTTCCCGGCCTGGCCGACGCGGACAACTGCCGTGACTGGGAGCCGGGCACGCCCGTCGACCTCGATCGCATCCGGGACGTCGACGAGGCGTACTGGGACGAGCATCACGGCACACCCAAGGCGTTCCTCACGCTCGACGCGGGCACGGAGCTGTGGTCGAGCCGCTTCGGGCGTTGGACCGCGGTGCGCTTCGCGCCCGAGCACGAGGACGCGCTGCGCGCCGTGTTGCGCACCGAGCTGGACCCGCGCGCGCTCGGTCTGTTCTTCCGCGACGTCACCGGCGCGAGCAGCGGCGACTCGCCCACGGACTTCGGCGGCCTCTTCGTCGGTCTGTCGT
This sequence comes from Planctomycetota bacterium, assembly GCA_029259605.1. GTDB lineage: Bacteria > Planctomycetota > UBA1135 > UBA1135 > OFTM281. Next base: position 1,808 of record JAJDEV010000264.1, read on the forward strand.
TCTTCCTGATCATCGCCGCGTTGCTGCTCGCGACGCAGCTCTTCCTGTTCGGCGTCGAGCAGCGCTCCGCCGAACTCGGACTCTTCGCGGCGCTCGGGTTCAGGCGGCGCACGATCCTCGGGCTGTTCCTCGGCGAGGGATTCGTCCTCGCGGTCGTCGGCGTCGCCGTCGGCGCGTTCGCGGGCCTCGGCTACACACGCGCGGTGCTGTGGGGACTCGCGACGGTGTGGAGCGACGCCGTGTCGGGCACGCGCATCCTCTTCCACGCGACGCCGACCACCGTGTGCGTCGGCGCGTTCGCGTCGCTCGCGATGATCCTGGGAACGGTGTGGTTCGCGCTGCGCCGCAAGTTGAAGGTCACGTCGTACCGGTTGCTCGCGGGGAGCAGTGAGGTCGTCGAGCGCTCGCCCGCCGCGACGACGAAGCGCGCCGTGCTCGCGCGCGGGTTCGTCGCGCTCTGCATCGTCGGCGCGTTCGCGACCGTCGCGCTGGTCGATCCCTCGTCCGGCCCGTCGGCGGCGGGCGCGTTCTTCGGCGCCGGCTCGATGTTCCTCGCGGGCGTCGTCGTCGGTTGTCGCACGTGGCTCGAGAGCTTCGGCGCGCGCGGCTTCGGTACGGCGCGCGAGCCGCGTCCGGTTCGCTCGGTGTCCGAGCTCGGTCGCCTCGGAAGCACGCGCAGGCTCGGGCGCAGCGTGGCGACCGTGGCGCTCATGGCGATCGGCACGTTCCTGGTGGTCGCGGTGGGGGTGAACCGTTTGACGGCGACGTCGGACGTGACGTCGCGCGCCTCGGGAACGGGCGGCTTCGCACTGTTCGGGCGCTCGAGCCTGCCGCTCGTTCACGACCTCGCGACCGACGCGGGGCGCGAGGCGTTCGGCTTGGATTCCGCGGAGCTCGACGGCGTGTCGATCGTTCCGCTGCGCCTGCGCGCGGGCGACGACGCGAGCTGCCTGAACCTCTCGCGCGCGGCGCGCCCCGTGCTGCTCGGCGTCGACGCGTCCGCGCTCGCGGAGCGCGGCGCCTTCACGTTCGCGCGGACGTCGACGGACGGCGCCGGCTGGGAGCTGCTCGACGAAACACTCGACGACGGCGCCATCCCCGCGATCGGCGACGCGACGAGCTTGCAGTGGCAGCTGCACAAGGCGGTCGGCGACACGATCGACTACACCGACGAGCGCGGCCAACCGTTCCGCGTGCGCATCGTCGGCGCCGTGGCCGACTCGGTCCTGCAGGGCAACCTGCTGATCGGCGAGCGCGCCTTCGAAACGCTCTTCCCAACCGACGGCGGATACCGACGCTTCCTGCTCGACGTTCCCGCCGCGCGCGTGACCGACGTCGAGTCGACTCTGACCCGCGCGCTCGCCGACCTCGGCTTGTCGTTGCGGTCGACCGGCGCGTTGCTCGACGAGTTCCACTCGGTGCAGAACACGTATCTCTCGATCTTCGAGGTGCTCGGCGCGCTCGGGCTCCTGCTCGGCAGCATCGGGCTCGGCATGGTCGTCCTGCGTAACACGCTCGAGCGACGCGCGGAACTCGCGCTCGTCTCGGCGCTCGGCTTCTCGCGCGCGACGATCCGGCGCTGGGTCGTGTCCGAGTACGGCTTCCTGCTGGTGCTCGGTCTGTGCGCGGGCGCGCTTTCCGCGCTGGTTGCCGTGCTGCCCGCAATGCGCGCTCCGGGGGCCGAGCTGTCCCTCACGAACCTGGGGCGCCTGCTGCTGCTCGTCACGGCCAACGGGATGTTCTGGATCTTCGTCGCGGCGCGCGTCGCGACCCGCGCCACGCCGATCTCGGCGCTTTGTGAGGAGTAGGCCAGAGTCGCCTTGGGCGCTCGACTTCTCGTGCGAGCGGGGCGGGCGACCACCTACAATGCGCGCTCGTCGGTCTGTTCGCTGGACTTCGGTTCCATTCGCTTCGCTCACGCCTCGACAAACCCCGGACCTCCGATGCTCTCCACCCTTCGCTTCGCGCTCGTTCCGCTTCTCGCGCTCCCGGCCTTCGCGCAATCCGACGACGCCCTCTCCGAACGCGAAGCGGCGTTCTCGCGCATGCTCACGAACGCGCGCCTCGTCGGCTTCTTCACGGCGGACGACGCCGCCGACGACGAGCTGCATAAGGACAGCTATCTCATCAAGACCGTCTCGAAGATCGACGACAAGACCTGGCGCTTCGAGGCGGTGATCGAGATGGGCGGCATGTCGTTCCCGTTCGCGCTCCCGCTTCCGGTCGAATGGGCGGGGGACACGCCGGTGCTCTCCGTCACGGACATGGCGTTCCCGATGGTCGGAACGTACACGGCGCGCGTGCTCTTCTACGACGACCAGTACGTCGGCGTGTGGACGGGCAAGGAGCACGGCGGGCAGATGTTCGGCCGCGTCGTGCGCGAGGAGGAGCCGAGCGCAGGCGACGGCGACGAGGGGAACGGATCGGCCGGAGGCGGGCCGGGCGCACGCGTCGAAGACGAGCGCACCACGTTCAAGGCGGGCGTCGACTGGCCGTCGTTCCGCGGCCCCGGCGCGCTCGGCGTCGCCGACGAGCACCCGACCGCGACCGAGTGGAACGTCGAGGACGGCACGAACATCAAGTGGCGCATCGCGGTCCCCGGCCTCGCGCACTCCTCGCCGGTCATCTGGGGGGACAAGCTCTTCGTGACGACCGCGATCCGCGCGAGCGGTGCGCAGGAGCTCAAGGTCGGACTGTACGGCGACATCGCGCCGGTCGAGGACGACAGCGAGTACACCTACGAGACGCACTGCTACGACAAGAACAGCGGCGAGCTGCGTTGGAAGCGCGCGGCGTGGACCGGCGTGCCGGCGATCAAGCGTCACACGAAGGGGAGTCACGCCGCGTCGTCGCCGGCGACCGACGGCAAGCGCGTGCTCGCGTGGTTCGCGAGCGAGGGACTCTACTGCTACGACATGCAGGGCGAGCTCCAGTGGAAGCACGACTTCGGCGTCCTCGACTCGGGCTACTACCAGGTGAAGGACGCGCAGTGGGGCTTCTCGACGTCGCCGGTGCTGTTCGACGATCGCGTGATCGCCCAGGTCGACATCCAGGAGGGCAGCTTCGTCGCGGTGCTCGACGCGAAGACGGGCAAGGAGCTGTGGCGCACGGCGCGCGAGGAAGTTCCCACGTGGAGCACCCCTGCGGTCGACGTGCGCGACGGCCGCGCGCAGGTGATCTGCAACGGCTACAAGCACATCGGTGGCTACGACCTGTCCACGGGGGACGAGCTTTGGAAGCTCGAAGGCGCGTTCGACATCCCGGTGCCGACGCCGGTCGTTTCCCACGACACGATCTTCATCACCGGATCCCACGGCAGCCCGCCCCAGATCTACGCCATCGACGTGAACGCGAAGGGGACGCTCACGCTGGATCCGGAGGCGAACGAGCATCTCAGGTGGATGCATCCCAACCGTGGCACCTACATGCAGACGCCGATCGTGTACGGCGACGAGGTGTACTTCTGCACCGACGCCGGAATCCTGAATTGCTTCGACGTGGCAACCGGCGAGGAGATCTTCCGCGAGCGCCTGGGGTCGGGCAGCACCGGTTTCACGAGCTCGGGTGTCGCCGCCGACGGCAAGCTCTACTTCGCGAGCGAGGAAGGCGACGTCCACGTCGTGCTCGCGGGCTTCTTCGAGGAGCTGGCGGTGAATGCGCTCGGTGAGGAGTGCATGGCGTCGCCCGCGATCTCGGAGGGCGTCATGTTCTACCGCACGCGCGGACACCTCGTAGCCATCGCAGACTGACCCACCGAAACCATGCCCGAATTCTCCACGTGCGAACGCGACGGCCACATCCTGACCGTCACGATGAACCGGCCGCAGGTCCTCAACGCCCTGCACAAGGAGGCGAGCTTCGAGCTCGCACAGATCTTCGACGATTACGAAGCGGACCCGAGTCTCTGGGTCGCCGTGCTCACCGGCGCCGGCGAGCGCGCGTTCAGCGCCGGGCTCGACCTCAAGCAGCAGTCGAGTTCGAGCGTGCTGCCGGAGAGCCCACCGTCGGGCTTCGCCGGACTGACGGCGCGATACGACTGCGCCAAACCGATCCTGGCCGCGGTGAACGGCGTCGCCATGGGGGGCGGCTTCGAGATCGCGCTCGCGTGCGACCTCGTCATCGCGTCGGAAACCGCGCGCTTCGCGCTGCCCGAACCGCGCGTCGGACTCGCCGCGCTCGCCGGCGGCATCCACCGCCTGCCGCGTCAGATCGGACTCAAGCATGCGATGGGCATGTTGCTCACGGGCCGCACGGTCACCGCCGAAGAGGGGCACACGCTCGGCTTCGTGAACGAGGTCGTACCGCCGGACGAGTTGATGAGCACCGCGCGCGCGTGGGCCGAACGCATCGTGGAGTGCGCTCCGCTCTCGGTGCAGGTCACCAAGCAGATGGCGCTCGAGGGCCTCGCCTACGGCAGCGTCCGCGACGCGATGCTGGCCGAGTACGCGAGCCTGGCGACGCTCGTGAAAAGCGAGGACTTCGTCGAGGGCCCGAAGGCCTTCGCCGAGAAGCGCAAGCCCCAGTGGAAGGGGCGCTAGCAGCCCGTGGTGAAACTCACGCCACCCTCGAACGGCGCTGGATCCGCGCTG
>JAJDEV010000265.1 GCA_029259605.1 Planctomycetota bacterium
GGTCGTCGTCGCCATCGGGCTGTCGTTCGGGATGGCGGTCCTCGCGCAGGAGTTCGGCTACTCGGTCGCCCTGGGTGCCTTCTTGGCCGGGATCCTCGTCGCGGAGTCGGGCCGCGGACGCTCGATCGAACCGCTCGTTCAACCGCTGCGCGACGTCTTCGCGTCCGTCTTCTTCGTGTCGATCGGCATGACGGTCGATCCGCGCATCGCGCTCGAGCACCTGCCGCTCGCGATCGGGGTCTTCGCGGTCGTCGTCCTCGGACAACTGTTCAGCGTGACCGTCGCCGGACTGCTCTCCGGACTCGGCATCCGTCGCAGCGTGACCGCGGGCCTCGCCCTCGGGCAGATCGGCGAGTTCTCGTTCATCCTGGCGGCGATCGGCGTCCAGGCCGGCGTCGTGCGGCCGGAGCTGCAGGCCGTGCTCGTCACGGTCGCCGTGTTCACCGCGTTCAGCACGCCGCTCCTGCTCGGCGCGTCGGACCGCGTCGTGCGCACGGTCGACCGGCTCCTGCCCGGTCGGATCCATCGCGTGCTCGCGGTGTACGGCGCGTGGCTCGAGCGCTCGCGGCAGGAGGCGCCGCCCCGCCGCTCGCCCGCGCGCCGCGCGCTGCGCGTGCTCGCCCTCGATACCGTCGTGCTCTTGCTTCTGCTCGCGGCCTGCTCGGCGTGGGTCGTCGACCTCGCGGCGTGGGTCGAAGCGCGCTTCGGCTTGCCATCGATCGGTGCGCGCACGATCGTCGTCGCCTTCGCCGTGGCGCTCGCGCTCCCGGTCTTGATCGGCCTCGTGCGCAACACCGTTCATCTCGCGAGCTGGGCCGGTGAGAACCTCTTGGAGCGCAACGAACAACCGACGCCGGGCGCGCAGCTCGCGTACGGCATCGTGCGAACGCTCGTCGTGCTCGTCGTTCTGCTCGCGGTCGGCATGCCCTCGATCGCCGTGCTGCGTCCGCTCATGGACGCCTCCTACGGCATGGCCCTGCTGCTCACCGTCGTGTCCGGCGTCGGACTGCACCTGTGGCGCAACGCCGGCGCGATGGAGAGCGAGTACCTCGCCGGGGTCGAGCAGCTGGCCGGTGTGCTCGCGCGCCAGACGGGTGACGAACCGGAACCCGTCGAGCGTGCGCCCGCGCTGCTGCCAGGACTGGAGGATGCGCGCCACGAAACGATCGACGCCGACAGCGGTGTCGCGGGCCTCTCGCTGGCGGAGCTCGACCTGCGCGCTCGAACCGGTGCAACCGTCGTCGCGATCCGGCGCCGGGAAGCGGGCATCGTCCTCCCCACCGGACAGGAACGCCTCGGCGCGGGAGACACGCTGGTCCTCGTCGGTTCCGACGAAGCCCTCGATCAGGCGAGCGCACTGCTCGCCGGTCGCTGAGCGCGCACGGAGCTCATGCGCCCTCGGGTGCGTCGCTCACGACGTGCAACGGCGTCATCGGGAACAACTCCATGGCGGTCGCGGCCAGGCTCACCTTGGGCGCCTGCCGCGCCACCTCGGTGAGGATCTGGGTCGACAGGAGGTGCTTCGTGCGTCTGCGACGATCGAACCGCACGACGTAGCGCACGGTGAACGTCATCCAGTTCTCGTCGAAGACGAGCGTGACCATGGGGCTCGTGGAGGCAGGCTCGAGCGGATAGCGCTTCGACAGCTTCGCCCAGATCGCGGACGCCTCCTGCGCGTACGCGCCACAGACCTCGTCCGCGATTCCCTCGAGCAGGGTTTGGGTCGTCGCGACGTCGCTTCCGTGCCGGATCGGCACGGAGAGTTCGTCCCAAAGGAAGGGGAAGTCGCCCGAGTAGTTGTGGACGGGTTCCTTGAGCACGAAGGAGTTGGCCACGCGAACGATGCGACCGTTGTAGAGGTCGCCCTTCACCCACTCTCCCACTTCCGCCAGCGTGGTGCGCAGCAACCCCACGTCGATGACGTCGCCCTTGATGCCCCCGAGCTGCACGCGGTTGCCGACTTGGTAGAAGCCGCCGAGCGAAACGGCGACCCAACCGGCGATGCTCGCGATGACTTCCTGAAGCGCGAACGCGATCCCTGCGCCCGCAACACCGAAGACCACCGTGAACTGGCCCAACCGATCGCTGAAGACGGCGGCGACGGCGACCATGGCCGTCACCCAGCCGATCGCGTTGATCCCCTTCCGCGCCCGGTAGCGCGTTCCGGAGTCGGCAATGCGCGCGAGCAGCGGGCGTCGAATCAACCGCACCACGACCCACGTCACGAGCAGAATGACGAGCGCGGCGACGAGCTTCCCCGCCGCTCGGTCCAGAAGCCACTGCTCGAGTTGCGGCCAAAAGTCGGTCATGCGCGCTGCTCCGGGGATCGATGGTCCGTGGGACGACGCGGAGTCTAGCCCGGGTTATTCATGAGCCTGTGCCGCAATGCGTCGCAACTTCGTTCCTGGTCGTGCCTTGCTCGCGCGAACCCCGCAGGCGACCCTGATCGGGTCGTCGAGGACGGTCGTGTGGGCAAAGTGCGGCCAGGGACGAAGAGGACGCCGAAGGCGGCCGTTTGGGGCGCAGTGCGGTGCAGGCTCATGAAGAACCCGGGCTAGCGGATCGGGCGCGTCGAGAGTCGGATCGCAAACGGATGCGGGTACGTGGCGTCGGCGAGCGACGCTGGCTAGCCCGGGTTATTCATGAGGCTTTGCCGAGATCGACGCGGATGTGCGTCAGATCAGCGCTTCGCGACCGAAGCGCGTGGAGGCGACCTGGACGGGTCGTCGAACCCGGTGAGGAAGGGAAGCGTTGATCTGGCGCGCAGCTGCGTCGATCTCGGTGAAGGCTCATGAATGATCCGGGCTAGTCGCTCAGGCCGATTCGGAGCGCGAGCTCTTCGAACGCCGCCGTTCCGTGCAGCCGATCGAAGCGCGGGTCGACGCGCAAGAAGACGAGCCAACCGCTGTCGAGTCGGCGCGCGCGTTCGAGCAATGCCTGCGATGCGGGCGCGTCCCCGACCAACGCGAAGCCCGCCGCCGACTGGAACGGCGTGTCGTTCGTGAGCGCAAGCTCGATGTCGTCCGGTCGAAAGGCGAGGCGCCAGGCGGTGTCGAACACGTCGCGTGCGGCCGCGTCGAGCGCGTCGACTTGCATCTGCGCCGCGGCGCCGCCGCGCTTCGCCGCGAGCTCGCGGATCACTCCGAGCGCGTCGCCCGTTCGCCCGGCGCGTTGCAGCGAGACGGCGAGGACGTAGCGCGCCCAGCGGTCGTCCGGCGCCCGATCGAGCACTTTGCGCGCCTCGTCGATCGACTCGTCGAAGCGATCCGCATACGCCAAGTACCACGCGAGGTCCGACTGCAACGAGAGCGACAACGGGTCGAGCTCCAACGCGCGCCGCACTTCGGCGACGGCCGCGTCGTGGTCGCCGACCACGGAGAGCAGTCCGGCGTGCCAATGGTGCGCCATCGCGTACCCGGGATCGAGCTCGATCGCGCGCTCGAACGCTGCGGCGGCGGCAGCCCAATCGTGGTGGTAGTAGAGCGACGCGAAGCCGATCGCGTTGTGCGCTCGAGCCAGCTCGGGATCTTGTCCCAGCGCCTCCGTCGCGACCGAGATCGCGCGCGGGAACGCTTCGTCCGGCGTCAGCACGCCGTGGAACGGGAGCAGGGCGTACGACTCGGCCAGAGCGGCGCGCGCGCGCGCGAGGTTCGGATTCAGCTCGAGCGCACCCGTGTAGTGACGCACGCTGGCCTCGAGGCTCGCGGCGGTGAAGCGATTCCACTCGAACCGACCGCGTAGGTAGGCGTCGAACGCGGCCGTGCGTCGCGCGGCGGGCACGTCGCTCGCAACCGCATCGCTCGGCGCCGAACGCGCGTCGATCCGGAGCGCTGCCGCGACGCCAGCCGCGACCCGGTCCTCGAACGCGGGGACGTCCGCGGACGCGACGTCGATCGAGTCCGACCAAATGGACGCGCGGTCCGCGACCTGGACGAGCGAGACGTTCGCGCTGAGCCGCTCCGCTCCGCGCCGCACGCTGCCTTCGACCACGTATTCCACTCCGAGCTGGGCGCCCATCTCGTCGATCGTCAACCCTCGCGCGGCGGCCTCGGCCGAAGACGACCGCGCGATGACGCCGAGGCGAACGGGTTCGACGCGGGCGAGCCGGAAGATCAGGGCCTCCGCCAGGCTGTCGGCGAAATAGCCGTCCGCGTCCGCGTCCGCGTCGTCGAACGGCAGAACCGCGAGCAGGATGCGTCCGTCGGAAGGCGTCGCGATCGCTTCGGGTCGAAGCCACGCGCGCGCCCCGAACCACGCGACCGCGAGGACTCCGAGCGCGAGCGGCAACCGTCGTCCGTACGGCGTGGAGCTCGTCTTCGGCGCTGGCGCCGCGCCAGGCTCGCGCTCGATGACCTCGACGGGACCGAGGAACGAATAGCCACGCTTCGGAAGCGTGCGGATGAAGCGTGGATTCGACGCCTGATCCCCGAGCGCCGCACGCACCTGGCGGATGCACGCGTTCATCCCGTGCTCGAAGTCGACCACCGCGCCGTCGCCCCACACCGTACGACGGATCTCTTCGCGCGTCACGGCGCGGTCCGGTCGACTCGCGAGCAGCAAGAGCAGCCGTGCGGGTTGCGGCGGCAAGTTCTTGCGCACGCCCTTCCGACGCAGTTCGAGCAAGTCGCCGTCGAGCTCGAAGTCGCCGAAACGAAGGAGCGGTGCGCGAGCGGGAGTGGAAGAAACGGGGGGCGACGGCATGCGGGCAAGCTATCCGATCGCGACCGGTTCGGGACAGCGTTGCGAGGCGATGAGGTCCGTGCCTAAGCAGCGACGAAGAACGGGGTTACGCGATGAGGAGGGTTTGAGCTGCGCGCCGCGGTCCGCGCGTGCAACCGGGGCCGCACGCCGGCGTAGTCCGCGTGGCCAACGCATCGCCCCTCCCGACTCCAATCCCACGAGGTACCGCCGTGATTCTCCGCTCTTCCGTTCTGATCCTCGCCGCACTGACGTCGCTCGCCGCTCCGCACGACATGGGCCTCGCTCGCCCGGATTCGGTCGAGATCGAACCCGGCGACCCGCTGCTCCGCAGCGCGGACGCGAAGCCCTACACCGCGCGTTGGCGCCAATGGGTCACCATGCCGGATGGTTCGCGACACGCGGGCATCAACACGATCCACGACAAGGTCATCGTTCGGCCGAGCGGCGCGGACGTGTCGGATCTCGTCGGGCCGGAGGTCATCGTGCGCGACTTGCTCTGGGTGGACACGAGCAACAACACCTACCGCCGTGTCGACGTGTTCGATCGCGGGTCCCTCGCACCGATTCGTATGGACATTCGGCAGTCCCCGCACTCCGTCACGCACGTCGAGTTCGACGGAACGGCGGTCGAAAGCCTCCAGGTCGATGACCCAACACGGCCCGGCTCGCGCTCCACAGCGAACCTCGACCGGCTCGCGTTCAACTGGTCGTCCGACGGCTTCCTGCTCGGCGCGCTCTCCCTGGATGGACTCGAGGAGCTGAGCCTTCCAACCGCCGACAACCTGACCGACGCGCCCGGAGTGGAGCGCAAGGTGTTCACGGTCGTCGGCCGCGAGACGATCGAAACGATCCCGTTCGGCTCCCACGACACGCTCGTCGTCAAGGAAACGAAAGCCGGCAGCTACTGGGGTCAATACTGGGTCTCGGACCGGGCTCCCTACATTGTCCGTGTGCAGTTCACCGAGCCGGGGGGAACCGTGACGACCTGGGAGTTGTTCTGAGCGGAGTGGGCTACGGGTGCATCGGGAGCCCAATCCGTTCGGAAAGCGACGCACGCGGGTCGGTCGCGGCGTGGATGCGCTAGGGTGCTGAGCAGCACACACGAACAAGGCGCGGGCCAAACGACGAGCGAAGGGAACCGACCATGGGTAGAGGTGACACGAAGTCCGCGCGGGGCAAGATCTTCCAGGGCAGCTGGGGGAAGTGGCGTCCGAGAAAGAAGAAGAAGGACGCCGCCAAGAAGGACGCGGCGACGCGCAGCGGCGCGACTGCCAAGCGTTAGCCCGGATCATTCATGAGGCTTCACCGAGATCGACGCAGCTACGCGCCATCTCAGCACTTCCCTCCCTCACCGGGTTCGACGACCCGTCCAGGTCGCCTCCACGCGCTTCGGTCGCGAAGCGCTGATCTGGCGCACACCGGCGTCGATCTCGGCAAAGCCTCATGAAGAACCCGGGCTAGCAGCCCGTGGTGAAACTCACGCCACCCTCGAACGGCGCTGGATCCGCGCTG
>JAJDEV010000266.1 GCA_029259605.1 Planctomycetota bacterium
CCACCCTCGAACGGCGCTGGATCCGCGCTGCCTGCGTTCCGCTTCCTCCGAGGTTCCACCAATACGCGTCGTCAGCGCGCCTTGCCAGCACGGATCCATCACCCTCCGACGATGGCGTGAGTTTCACCACGGGCTGCTAGCAGGCTGGGGCGAAACTCGCGGAGCGCGCGGAGTTTCGGAACTGACTGCCTCCGTGTTGCTCGACGGCGGCGCTGGACGCGTATTCCGCGCCTCAGCCTTTCGTAAGTCGAGGTACGGACAGCCCGCGGGGACGAAACGCGGTTTGCGCCTTCCTTGGGCGGAGCCCTGGGTGGGGGTTGTCCGAGGAAATCCGACTCAAACCGGCTTCGGTTGCCGCGTGAGACCAGAACTGCGGTGAGCCGCGCAACACCAATGCAGTCAGTTCACGAGGCTGCCCTTCGCCGGCTACTCCTGCGACTCGAGCCAGCGCTCGGCGTCGATTGCGGCCATGCAGCCCATGCCGGCGGCGGTCACGGCTTGGCGGTACTTCTTGTCGGCGACGTCGCCGGCGGCGAACACGCCCTCGACCGACGTGAACGTGCCGTCGTGCACTTGGACGTAGCCCGACGCGTCCATGTCGAGCTTGCCCTTGAAGATGCTCGAGTTGGGCGTGTGGCCGATCGCGACGAACAGCCCCTCGCACGCGAACTCCTCGGTCGCGTCTGTCTCCGGGTTGCGAATCACGATGGCGCGGATGCGCTTGTCGTCGCCGACGAGGATGTCGTCGACAACGGACGGCACGCGGAACTCGATCTTCGGGTTCGACTTCGCGCGGTCGAGCATGATCTGCGAGGCGCGGAACACGTCGCGGCGGTGGAGCAGCGTGACCTTCTTCGCGTAGCGCGTCAGGAAGGTCGCCTCCTCCATCGCGGAGTCTCCCCCACCGACGATCACGAGTTCCTTGTCCGGGAAGAACGCCCCGTCGCAGGTCGCGCAGGCCGAGACGCCGCCGCCCGACGCCATGAGCTGCTTCTCGATGTCGAGCCCGAGCAGGCGCGCGCTCGCGCCGGTGGACACGATGACGGACTTCGCGAAGAACTCATCGAACTCGGTCTTGATGCGGAACGGGCGCTTCGAGAAGTCGACCTCGGTGACCATCCCGATCTTGATCTCGGTGCCGAAGCGCTCGGCCTGACGCCGCAGGTCCTCCATCATCTTCGGGCCGAGCACGCCGTCCGGATAGCCCGGGAAGTTCTCGACGTCGCTCGTGATCGTGAGCTGACCGCCGGGCTGCATCCCCTCGATCATCAGCGGCTTCAGGTTCGCGCGCGCCGTGTAGAGGGCCGCGGTGTAGCCGGCGGGGCCGGAACCGATGATGACGACTTCGCGCGCTTCGCTCATGGATGGAGTGCTCTCGATAGGCGCACGGACGGGGGCCCGTGCCGGCCAGAGGCCGATGGGGACTCGGGGGGCCGAACAGTCTAGTTCGGTGTGAGCGATGCTCAAGCGCGCGCGCCGCTTGCGGTCCGGCGGACGCGGATGCTCTACTCGACGGATGGTCGGCCCCCGTGTCTATTCGCTCGAAGACGTCAACACGCTCGTTCCGGACCTCGAGCGCATCTTCGGCGAGCTCGACGGACTGCGCAGTCAGATGCGCGCCCTCAAGCTGCGGATCGCGACCCTCGAGATGATCTGGGGCGAGGCGGTGCGCCGGGCGGACAACCCCGACTACGGCGAGCTGCAGCACCACCTGCGCGAGATGAGCGAGCTCCAGAGCGCCTTCGAGGCGCACACGAACAATGTGCAGGAGCTCGGGGGTCAGGTGAAGGGGCTCGAGCCCGCGCTCGTCGACTTCTACGGCGTGCGCGACGGATTCCTGATCCTGTGGTGTTGGCGCCGCGGGGACGACGCGATCGAGCACTGGCATCACATCGACGAGGGCTTCGCCAATCGCCAACGGATCTCCAGCGATCCGGATTGATCGGCCCATGACGTCCTTCGGGGATTGGCGCGGGCGCATCGACACGCTCGTCGACGACATTCGCACGTCCGTGCGTGCGGCGCTCGCCGCCGCGCTCACGAGCGGCGACGCGCGCGCGATCGACCGGCCCGTCGGCCAGGGCGTGGGCGATCTCACGTTCGGGTTGGACGCGCCCGCCGAGGCGTGCATCGACCGCTGGCTCCTCGAGCACGCCGCGCGCGGTCCGCTGTCGGTGCTCACGGAGGATCGCGGCTGGCGACATGTCGGCCCCGATCCGTCGCGGCCCGGCGCGACGCGCGACCTCGACGGCTTCGCCCACGGCGGCCCGCGCATCGCGCTCGACCCGGTGGACGGGACGCGCAACCTGATGGCCGACCTGCGCTCGGCGTGGACCGTGGTCTCGTTCGCGCCGCCGGGCGATGGCGCGCCGCGCATCGCGGACCTCACCGCGGGGATCGTGTCCGAGTTGCCGACGTCCCGCGCGCGCACGTTCCGCACGTTCGCGGCCGAGGGGCTCGACTGCGCCGTCAGCGAGCGCGACGCCGAACGCGGCGCGACCCTGCACGACGCCCCGGTGCGCGTGGACGACGACGCGCGCGCCGACAACGGCTACTTCCCGTTCTTCCGCTACGCACCCGACCAGCGACCGGCGCTCGCCGAGCTCGAGGCACGCTTCTTCGCGCGCATCGCCGAGCGCGAAGGCGCCGACCTGCGCACCGTGTACGACGACCAGTACATCTCGAGCGCCGGTCAGCTCGTGCTGATCCTGTCCGGCACGTATCGCATGTTGGTCGACGCGCGCGCGCTGCTCGCCGCGCGTTCGGGCGCGCCGACCGTGACGTCGAAGCCCTACGACGTCGGCGGAGCGATCGTCGTCGCGCGCGCGGCCGGCGCCGTGGTCACCGGCGCCGACGGGAGCGAGCTCTCTTTCCCGATCGACGCCGAGACACCCGTGCACCTCGCCATGTACGCGAACCGCGCCACCTGGACGCGCCTCGCGCCGCACTGGTTGGCCGTCGTGAACGACGCGTCCCGGAGCTAGCCCGGATCATTCATGAGCCTTCACCGAGATCGACGCAGCTGCGCGCCATATCAGCACTTCCCTCCCTCACCGGGTTCGACGACCCGTCAAGGTCGCCTCCACGCGCTTCGGTCGCGAAGCGCTGATCTGAGGCACATCTGCGTCGATCTCGGCAAAGCCTCATGAATAACCCGGGCTAGCCCCGGTCGCGCGCGACGTCGAAGCGCACGAGCACGGCGCCACCGATCGCGACCAGCACCGCGTCGAGCACGAACAGCACCGCGGCGAGCGACGCGAAGCCCGCGAGCAACGCGATCGACTCGTCGGCGTTCCCGAGCCGCACGAGGCCGAAGTACACGCCCGCGAACGCCGCGGCGCCGACACCGCCGACGACCGCGAGGATCAGCGCGCGCAACAGCAGGAGCACGACGCCCCGCCCGGCGTTCTGCAACGCGCCGTCCTGTCCCGGCACGAAGCGCACCGGCGCGAAGAGGAACACCGCGTTGTCGAGCGCGACCCAGGCGAGCACGACCGGCGGAACGCACGCTGCGACGCCCCAAGTCACGGGATGGACGCCGCGCCCGCTCGCGATCGCGCTGAGCAACATCGCGCCGACGAGCAGCGCCGACACGAGGCACGCCTCGGGTGCGAGCATGGCGAGGAACAAACGCGATGCGCGTACGGGCCAGGCCTTGATGACCTCCATGCGGTCGAGCTCGTCGCGGAAGTCGAAGCGCAGCCCCGCGCACAGATACAGCGTCCCGAACGTTCCGATCATCACCGAGCCGAACCACGCCGGCGTGTCCTCGCCGACCGTCCGCGCGAGGAACGTCACGAACGCGAGCACGAGGATCGACACGATGAACGTGCCGCGCGCCTTGCGCACGATCGAGCCCGCCTTGCGCCACGCGACCGCGCGCGCCGGCCCGCGCCCGAAGATCCACGGCACGCGCCAACCGACCATGCGCTTGGAGACGCGGCCCGCGGCGGCTCCCCCACCGCGCCGCGCGCGCCGAATGCGCGACGCGACGTGCGCCGAGGTCGCGAGCGAGAGCTCACGGAAGTCGACCGGAATGCGCACCGTGCATTCGACGACGACGAGCAGGATCGCGGTGCACACGGCGAACCAAAGCGCGAAGACCTCCAGCGTCGGCGCCGTGATCATCGCCGTCCACGGGTAGAACGGCCGCGTGATCGAGGTGACCATCGGATGGTCGAGCAGCGATTGCCCGTCGAAGCCGCCGAAGACGCGCTCGAGCGCGCGAGTGACCGCGCGTCCGCCTCCGGTTCCGATCGCCGCGAAGATCACGCAACCGAGCGCGACCGGGAACAGGACCTTGCTCACGAACGCGAGGCGCTTGGCGAAGCGCGTCTCCAGGCGTCCGAGGACGATCGCGATCAACTGGTGGATGACCGGCAGCGTCTGCATGCCGAGCATCACGCCGAGGAACGCGAAAAGCGGCCGCGGCATGCGCATCATCACCATCGCGCCGACGATCACACCGCCGAACAGGCTGCGCATGGCGTTCGCGCGGAGTCGATAGCGCACGAGGTCGGCGCGCGACAGCGGCGCCGCGAGCAAGCGCTCGATCTCGTCCTTCGGAATGAACAACCCGCGATGCGCGAGCGCGCCGAAGACCGACAGGCTGCTGATCAGGAGCGCGCCGAGCCCGACGCGCTGGAACAGCGTCTCGGGATCCGATTCGCCACGGCGCGAGAGCGCGAAGGCCGCCTGTCCGATCCACAGCACGAACAGGAGCACGCCGATCAGCGTCAGGAGCATGCCCTTGACCGTCCGCAGCTTGCGCCACTGCCGGCGGATCGCGCCACGCACCTTGAGGCGCCAGAGCAATCGCAACGCGTCGGGTGTGCGCATGCTCAGGGCGTCGCCGTCGGATCGGCCGGCAGAGCGTCGAGCACCCGCTCGCCCGTCGCCGCGAAGAAAATCTCCTCGAGGCTCGAGCCGGGATTCGGCGCGAGATCCGTGCGCGCCTCTTCGAGCGTTCCGTCGAACACCTTCCGGCCCTTGTCGACGATGAGCAGCCGGCTGGCGAGCGCCTGGATCAGCTCGAGCAGGTGCGACGAGAGGATCACCGCCGTGCCTTCCTTCGCGAGCTCGTCGATCGCGTAGCGCGCCGCGCGAATGCCGCGCGGATCGAGCCCGGACAACGGCTCGTCGAGCAGGACCAGACGCGGCGACGGCAACCACGTGCACGCGAACGCCAGCTTCTGACGCATGCCGCGCGACAGTTCGCCGCCGAGCGCGTCGCGCTTCTCGATGAGTTCGAAGCGCTCGAGCAACGACTCCGCGCGCCCGCGCCAATCCGCGACGCGGAACAGCGCCGCCGTGAACTCGAGGTGCTCGGCGACCGTGAGCGTGTCGAACGGCTGCGGATCGTCGGGCACCCAGCCGAGCCGCCGCTTCGCTTCCACGTCGTCCGCCACCAGGTCGTGTCCGCAAACGCTGACCTGGCCGCTTTCGATCGGCAGCACACCGGCGATCGTACGCAGCGCGGTGGTCTTGCCAGCGCCGTTCGGACCGACGAGCCCGAGGATCTCACCGGGGCGCACCTCGAACGAGAGGTCGACGAGCGCCTGCGTGTCCTCGTAGCTCTTCGCGAGCCCGCGCACGACGAGCGCCGGGGGCGCAGCCGGGTCGTGCATCGGCTCCGGCGCGTCGGCCGGGGGAAGGGAGTCGAAGAGGTCGTCCATGCCGCGCAGAGAATACGGAGTGCGCGAACGGCGGGCGTCCGAAAAGTCGTCGCGACGCCCGCGGTCGCGTTCGCTAGCCTGGTGAGCCCTCTCCCCCCTTCGCATGAGCGCTCCGCCCCCGACCGATTCCGCTTCCGACCGACCCGCCGACGACGAGCTCCGCGGTGCGCTCGCACGCGGGGGACCCGACGAGTTCCTGCGCGTCCTCGGGGACGTGTGCGCCACGCCCTGCGGAACGATCCACTGGCTCGGCGCCGACGGCCTGCTGCACCTCGCGGCGCATCGCGCCATTCCGGCGGAGGTGCTCGAGCGGATCCAGACGATTCCGATCGGGAAGGGGATGGCGGGGCTGGCCCTCGAGCGCGCGGTGCCGGTCACGCTCTGCAACCTGCAAACGGACACGAGCGGCGACGCGCGACCGGGTGCGAAGGCGACCGGCATGGGCGGATCGATCGCGGTTCCGATCCTGTCTGGCGAGCGCGCGATCGGCGTCCTCGGTGTCGCGCAAGCGGGTGAGCGCGAGTATTCGGAGCGCGAAATCGCGCTCCTCCTGGGCGCCGGACGCCTGCTCGCGCGCGACCGCGACGGGCGCTCGAACCGTTAGTGCTTTGGAGGTCCGGCGCCGCGTCCAGTAGCATCGGGAGCGATGGCCAAGCAAGTCCGACCCAAGCTGCCGCTCGGCATGGTCCTGATCCGCGTCGTCACCGGCGCGATCCTCCTCGCCCACGGTTGGGGCTGGCTGAAGACCGGCGAGTTCGATGGCGCGACGGTGCTCGGCGTCGTCGAAGCGGGACGCGACCCCGCCGCCTGGGGCATCGCGAACTGGTGGACCGAGCACGTGGTGCTCGCCAACGCCGACGCGTCCGCGTTCCTCTGGCGCTGGGCAGCGTTCCTCATCGGCGTCGCGATGACGATCGGCGCGCTCGCTCGCCCCGCCGCGTTGATCGGCGTGTTCTTCCTCCTGCACGCCTTCTTCTACGGACCGTCGGAGCTCGAGCTCGTTTGGATCCTCCTGATCGTGTCGTGCTTCGCGTGCGCGATCTCGGGCGCCGGCCGACGCATCGGACTCGACGCGATGTTCGACGAACACTTCCCGACCTGGGTCACGTGGTCGCGCCGTCAGCAGCGCGGCTTCATGTCCTAGCAGCCCGTGGTGAAACTCACGCCACCCTCGAAGGGCGCTGGATCCGCGCTACCTGCGTTCCGCTTCCTCCGAGGTTCCACCAATACGCGTCGCCCGCGCGCCTTGCCCCCCCGGAACCATCACCCTCCCACGATGGCGTGAGTTTCACCACGGGCTGCTAGCCCGGATCATTCATGAGCCTTCACCGAGATCGACGCAGCTGCGCGCCATATCAACGCTTCCCTTCCTCACCGGGTTCGACGACCCGTCAAGGTCGCCTCCACGCGCTTC
>JAJDEV010000267.1 GCA_029259605.1 Planctomycetota bacterium
TGTGCGTCAGATCAGCGCTTCGCGACTGAAGCGCGTGGAGGCGACCTGGACGGGTCGTCGAACCCGGTGAGGAAGGGAAGCGTTGATATGGCGCGCAGCTGCGTCGATCTCGGTGAAGGCTCATGAATGATCCGGGCTAGCCCGGATCATCGATCGGGTTCGCGCGGGTCGATCGCGCCCGAAGTTCGCCGTCGTGTCCAACGCGCCCGTGGCGCGGGCTATTCGGTCGTGAGTACGACGATTCGATCGCGACGACGCCTGTGCGCGCTGCGATCCAAAACCAACCACGAGGTAGGACCCCATGCTCACGACCACTCTGGCACTCGCGACACTCGCGCTCGCCTCCGGAACGGAAGGCGAAGTCGTCTGGTTCCAAGGCGCGCACGCCGCCGCGATCGAAGCCGCCAAGACCGAGAAGAAGCCGCTGCTCACCTACTTCTGGGCGAACACGGAGAACTGCTCGCGCCTCTACAGCGAGACCATGGGCGATCCCGGCGTCGCCGCCGAGATGCGCGAGATGATCTGCTTCAGCGCGAACGCGGGTGACGACGCGGGTCGCGCGCTGCTCGAGAAGTACGGACTCGAGACGGTGCCCGCGCTGCTGTTCATCGGCGCGGACGGCAACGCCGAGGAGATGATGACCGGCTTCATGAACGCGGGAACGTTCGTGAGCGAGATCCAGCGCATCAAGCGCGGCGAGAACACGATCAGCAACCTGCGCCAGAGGGTCGCCGCCGAACACGAAGGGCTCGAGGAAGAGCTCGCCGCGCGCAAGATGCTCGCTGACAAGCTCGCCGCCGTTGGCGACGACGAGGAAGCACGCGAGATGCTCGACTCCGTACTCGCGCGCGACAAGCGCGGCGCGACCGTCGTCGGAGCGCTCGCACACACCGATCGCATCATCGAGACAATCGCGCGCAAGGGCGGCACCGACATGGCGGCGTGGGACCTGCGGCCGCTCGCGAAGTTCGTGCAGCGCGTTCCGGAGCCGAAGGCGAAGTTCGAGAGTCGCCTGGTGCTCGCCGGACTCGAGATCGACACAGGCAAGCGCACGGACGGCGTCGCGACCTACATGCGCGCCTGGAAGGAGCGCCCGGAGGCCGACGGCGTGCTGAACTCCGGCTTCGGCATCGTCGATCAGCTCGCGCATCTCGGCGACGAACTGACGAACACCCAGAAGCAGTTCGCGTTGACCGTGGCGCACGACCTCGTGGGCCTCGTCCACGAAGGTGAGGGCGAAGGCGAGGGCGAAGGCGACATGCGTCCGTACGCGTTGTTCCAGGTCGCGCGCTGCCAGCAACTCAACGGAGCGAACGCCGAGGCGCTGGCCACGATGGACAAGGTCCTGGAGCTGCGGCCGGAGAACGAGGACTACGTCGCGTTCCGCAACGCGCTCGCCGAAACCAACTCATAGCGGCGAACGCCAGGTCCGCCACGCGCGGGTGCGAGGCCGGGTCGAGCAAGTGCTCGGTTCGGCCTCTTCGCTACGAGGCGTAGCGGCGCAGCTGCCCTTGGAGCTGAACCGCGTAGTTGATGTCGTTCCACGGGCACGCGCCCATGCCGACGAGCACTTCGCCGATGCGCATTCCGCTGCCGCGCTGTGCGACGAGGGCCGACTCCAACTGCTCTTGCGTGACGAGCGAGTTGCGCAAGAGGATCTCGCCGAGCAACACGTCCGACATCAACTTCAGCTCGGAGTCCGACGCCGGCGCGAGCTCGATGCGCTTGGTCATTGTCGGCGGCGTCGACTGCGGGCGCTGGGTCTCCGCGACGCCCTCGACGATGTTGCGGCAGGCGTCCTGGTACCGCAGTCCCTCTTCGAGCTTCGGCCAATCGAGCGCGCCGAGCTTCATCAGCGCTTCGCCGAACCGCGCGCCCGACGACGCTTGTAGCTCGACGGCCTCCTTCACCTGCTCCTCGACGATGTAGCCCTTACGGATCAGAATCTGTCCGAGGAGCATGTCGTTCGCGACCTGCACGGCGCCCCACTGCGTGCCTCCGGTCAGGATCGCGTTGGTCGAGGCGCTACGGCTTTCCGTGGACTCCTTCGACACGTGCATGTGCGCGGCCTCGAGGACGGTCGCAACGACGCCCAGGATCTGCACGCCGCCAACGTGTCCGAAGTGCTGCGTGAACGTCAGGAGCAGGCCCGCTCCGTTCAGGTAGTCGCACGCGCGCGGGTGCGCCTCGCGATCGACCAACGTGCGAATCTCGGCCAACGCCTCGAGCAGCGAGCGTTGTTCGACAGCGTTGTTCGCGTCCGAACTCGCGACGCGCTGCGCGAGCTGGATGATCTTGTTCTGAGGCATCGGAAGGGAGCTGAGTTGGGGGTAGGGTCCGGCCCCAGGCCTCATCGGACCGTGGGCAAGGAGACTTGAGGGGCTCCACAGCCCTTGTTAAAGGATCCGCGCCGGATCGGCCGATCGTGGTAGCTTCCACGTCGAATCGGCGGTCTCGAGCCCGGCAGGCCGCGTCCAGGACCGCCCAACGTGCCCCAACCGTACCGGACCGAACTCCCGCGCGTCGCGCTCCTCACGCTGCTCCTCGCCGCATTCGCGGGTGCGTGCGGCGACTCCGCCCCGCCGCGATGGGTCGATCTCGCGCGCGGCTTCGAGCCGCGTCCGATGCTCGACATCGCGCGCGGCTGGTTCGCCGCCGCCCCCTCGGACACCGCGCGCGCCTTCGCCGACGACGACGGCGTGTGGATCGAGGCGACGCTCACACCCGCGGATTGGACGCGCGAGGCAGCCGCTGGATTGTGGAGCCTGTCCCCGCCCACCCACTCCGCCTTCGAGTCGGTTCCGCTCGGAGTCCTGCGCGTGGCCGCTGGCGATCACGTCTTCGAGCGCGACCACCGCAGCACGGAACCGAGCCTCGGCACCTACACGATCGCGAAGGGGCGCGTCGTCGTACGCCTCGAAGACGACGAATCGCCGCCCGCCGAAACAACGCTCGGCATTCGCATCGAGAACGGTCGCAGCATTCGCGGCAAGTGGCGCGTCCGCGGACACGGCCGCATCGGTGACGGGATCGCCGTTTGGCACGGCGCGCCCGAGACGGTGCGCTGCGACCTGCCCGCGAGTTCGACGCTGCACGTGACCACGACGCGGACCTCGCAGGACACGAACGCGACGCGCTTTCGCATCCGGGTCGGCGCACAGGTCGTACTCGACGAGGAACAGTCCGAGTTCGAAGTCTCGCGTTCGATCGCGCTGCCGCCGTCGGCGCGGGGCGCGACCGAACTGACCTTCGACATCGCCAACTCGCCGGGGCACGCGCTCTTCCTGTCACCGACGATCGGACCGAGCGAGGTCGGCACGTACGCGCAACGACCGTGGAGCGCAAGCGACGAAGCGAACGTCGTCCTGTACTTGGCCGACACGTTTCGCGCCGACAACATCGAATTGGGTGGAGGAGCGAAGGGGCTGACGCCGCGCATCGACGCCTTCGCCCGTCAGTCCGTGGCGTTCACTTCGGCGCGTGCCGTGTCCTCGTGGACGCTCCCGTCGATCTCCACGCTGCTCACCGGGCTCTACCCCGCGCAGCACGCGGCGATCGACGAGGACCGAACGCTCTCCACCGAGCTCACAACGCTCGCCGAGCTCTTCGCGGCGCGCGGCTATCGGACCGGAGCGATCACCGACGCGGCCTTCTTCTCGAGCGCCTACGGCCTCGACCAGGGCTTCGGCTTCTTCGCCGAGACCTCGTACCCGCATTGGAATCTGCGACGCACGACCGACGATGCGCTCGCGTTCCTCGACCGCGACGACGGGCGTCCCGTGTTCCTGATCGTCCACACCTATCGCGTCCACGCTCCGTACCGCAGCGGTCCCGAGGAAGACTCGACGGAGTGGCAGGCGATCATGCGCGAGGGCACCGCGCGCCTCAAAGCGGAGCCCAGGGGGCCGGAGACCCAGCGATCGGAGACCCAGCGCCGCCTCTTCCTCGAGTACGCCGACCGCTTTCGAGCGATGTACGAGGTCGGCGTGCGCGATCTCGACGTCGAGTTCGGTCGCTTCTACGACGAAGCCTCGCGATGCGGCGTCTTCACGCGCGGCCACCTCGTCTTCACCAGCGACCACGGCGAATCGTTCGGTGAGAACGGCGACGTGTTCCACAGCAAGGAGCTCTGGGAAACGCAGATCCGCGTGCCGCTCCTCATCGGAGGCGCACAGCACGAAGCGCGTGTCATCGAGCGCGGCGTCTCGCTCGTCGACCTTCCGCCCACGCTGCTCGAGTTAGCGGGAGCGACCGCGCCCGGGAGCTGGAACGGGACGTCGTTGCTGACGCCGACCAAGTCGGATCCGGTGCTCGCCTTCCTGCTCGGCGAGAACAAGAAGCAGCTCGTGATCATCGACGGCGCGCACAAGGTGTTCGCCCTGCCGGACGAAGGGCCGCTCGGCGAGGGCGAGTACCTGCGCGCGTTCGACCTGAACCGCGACCCGGGCGAGACCGAAAGCGCGCAGCCTGCGTGGGCCAGCGAGCTCTGCCGCGGCTTCCTACCGCTCGTACGCGACTCCCTCGATCCACGCGCGAGCGCGTCGACGATCACGGTGCACTCTCGCCCCGATCTCCGGGCGATCGGGTACGGCGGCGAGTAGCGGCTAGAACTCGAACGAGCGCGACGCGTCCTGCGCCTTCTCGCTCGTCACGCGGATCGTCACGCTGCCGCCGCCGCGGACGATCCAGCGCACACGCACCTCTTCGAGCGAGCCGACGCCTTCGTCGCGGATCAACCGTGCGGGATCGTGATCCTGCAGGTCGATGCGCTCGGGCCGGAAGCGGTCCGTGCGGAAGCCACCGGCGAGCACTTCGATCCCGTCGCCCTCGATCGTGATGAGGTCGGGGGCACCGAGTTCGTCGCGAACGGCGAGCGAGGACCGCGTCGGCATCAACTTCTCGTTCGAGACGATGACGTCGATCGTGCGGACTCCGTCGCCGAGCTCCGCGACCACCGGCTCGGCGATCGAGACGGAGGGCATCGTCTCCGCGTGTCGAATGACGAACATCGCGTTGCGGTGCAGCATCTCCTCGATCAGGAACGACGGAGGCACGCGACCCACGTCCTTCTTGAAGCCACCGATCTCGATCTTGCCGTAGAGCGGATGGTCGTACTCGTGCCAGTCGACGAAGCCGGCGCCCATCAGCAGGTGATCGTCGAACCACTGCCGGCCCTCGCTGCCGCCCTCGACACGGTCGTCCGGACTGTTCCGGTTCGACGCCCACATCTCGTTCGTGAAGCTGAAGATGCCGAGGCCCTCGTAGGTCCAGTTCACGAAGCCGCCGAAGACCGAGTAGAGGTCCTTCCAGATGATCATGTAGCGGTAGAACGGGAGCATCTTCTCCCCGTCCTGACCGATCGCGTCGTACACGGAGACGTCCGCGCGCGGGTAGGGACCGAAGACCTCGGCGCCCGGTCCGCGCAGGATCATCCCGCCGGAGTTGTGATAGGACTGCACGCCCGCGATGTTCGGGTGGTCGAGGATGAAGCGCGCGATGCAGCGCGCCTCGGGCCAGTACAGCGGATACGGCCCCGCGCCGAACTGCACGTGATCGGGGAACCAGAGCGACGGCCACGCGCGGTTCATGTCGTAACCGCCGAGCGAGTCCTCGTTGATCCGACCGTCCCCGTCGTTGTCGATGCCCTCGCTGCCGAGCAGGATCCAGTCGCCCCGGATGCCGCGCTCGTTGGTCGGAACGCGCTCCATGATCCGCGGGTCGTCACGATTGAGCCGGTGCGTCCCCGTGCCGGGGACGTACTTGCGCATCTGCACGATGCTGCCGTCGCCGTCGAGGTCGTCGGGCCCGTCCTCGTCCGCGAGACCGTCGAGATCGCGGTCGAGCGGCATGACGCCGGAGCGCGACGAGTGCGCGTTGTGAGCGTGCTTGAACCAGTTCGAGCGTCCATCCGGGTTCTGCATCGGTAGCAGATAGAACGCGCTGCGGTCGACGAGCTCGGTCACACGCTCGTTCGTGCCGTAGTTCTCGAGCAAGTACCACGCGCAATACACGACGCCTTCGCCGCCCTGGACTTCGTTGCCATGCACGTTGCCGTCCAGCCAGAAGGCGGGCTTCTCGGTGTCGGCGCCGGTGGCTCCGTTGTTGAGCGTGTACACGCGCATCTCGCGGTTCTCGACGCTGTGACCGATCACCTGCATCGAGAGCAGGTCGGGCCACTCGGCGACGAGCCGGTCCAGGTGCGCGTAGATGTCCTCGAAGTCGTAGAGACGGTTCCACGCGATCTCGACGCGCGGGTTGCGCGCGGCACCGAGCCCGGGGAAGCCGGCTTCCGCGTCCTGTGCGACCGGCACGGACGCGGCGAGTACGAGGGCGAGCATGGTCTTCATCGCGAGCTTCATTGGGACACCTCTGCCTTTCGGAATGCGCGGCCGGCGTGATCCGAGTCGACGCTCACGCCGAGCTCCATGCCGTCCGGACCGTGGACGAGCCACTCGAACTCCGCCCGCCCGCCGGAACCGGCGAGGTCGCGCACGAGCTCCTGCGTATTGCCCGACAGTAGCGTCGCTCCGTCGGGAAGAACGAGCGAGACCTTCGCGGGACGCGTCGTGCGCGTGCGCTGCATCGAGCGCGACAGGAGCGGGAGGTACGCGTCGTTCGTGAGCGTCGCGGTCACCTTCCACACGCCCGTGCCGAGCTTCTCGCGCTCGCACTCGACCAGCTCGATGCGCGGCAGCAGTTCGCCGAGCCCCTGGAACCAATCGAAGTGCGCGTCGGCGATCTTCGTCCACGCGTCCTGCGGCGGCTCGGAGCGCGCGAACGGCGCGAACCCTCCGATCTCGACGCTCCCGAGCTCGGGGTGATCGAACGGCGTCCAATCGACAAAACGCCAGGACTCGCCCGCGCCGTCGATCCAGAGCAGGTGCTTCGCGTCGTCGGACGGCTTGGCGTCCGACTCGGACACTTCGTCGTCCTCCTCCTCGGCCGGCGCGGCTTCGTCCGCGGCCGCCTCCTCGGTCACAGCGCCGTCGTCGCCTTCCGCAGCGTCCGCGTCCTCGTCTGCCGCGGGGGCCTCGTCGGGGAGGTTCCACAGCACGGCGGACAGCGTGACGAGACCGCGATGGTCGTAGCACCAGCGCGCGAACGTGCCCGCATCCTCGCCGTCGCCCTTGGCCTCGTTCTTCGTCTGTTCGCGATACTCGCGGCCGATCTCCTCGAGCAGCTCGGCGTCCGACTCGAGCACGCCGTACGGCGGCACGCGCTTCACCGGCGCGGCGTCGTCGGCGACGCTCTTCGGCTTCTCGACCAGGTTGTCGTGCCCGTCGTACACGACGACGAGCGCGAGGTTCTTCTGCGCCATCACGAACTCGCAGAGGGCGCGGGCTTCGGGCTCGTCGGTCGGAAACGTGCCGGCGCGGGCGACGTGCTCCTCCCATCCGGACGCGAAGTTGCGATCGACCTGCGCGTCACGCGGCGCATCCTCGCCGAACGTCTCATCCCCATCGAGGTCGCGCGACTCGGGGTACAGCCTCCACTTCCCGCGCTCGCCCTTCACGCGATCCGCCTGGATGAGAACGCGCGCGTCGGTCGGGTCCTCCATCCACTCACCCTCCGGATCGAGCACGCGCATGGTCGTCACGACGCCATCGCCGTTCACATCGGCGGGCCCGTCCTCGCCGCGGCGACCATCGCGATCGTTGTCGACGTCGATCGACGACGCCCAGCGTTCGATCGAGGGCGACGCGAAGCGCCCTTCCGCGGCGTCGGGATTCGCGCGCGGGACGAACCACACGACCGTGGTGTCGAGCAGCGCGCGCACGCTCTCGTCCGACTCGTACGCGTTCGCGAGGCGCCGGGCGTGGTCCAGGACGACGCCGCTCTCGAAGACACGCGGCCCCTCGAGGTTCGCCACGAGGAGCAGCGCGGGATGGTTCGACGGATCCTCGGTCCCGGTGAGTCGCAACGCCTCGATCGCGCGCCCCTCACGGGAAACGCCGACGCGGTGCAACGATGCGACGTCGGGGTGTTCCGAGGCGACGGCGGCGAGCGCCTCCGACAACCGCGCATGGCTGAGAGACTCGACGTCGCCAAGAGGCGCGCTCGTCGCGGACACCAAAGTCGCCAACGCGACGCCGAACATCGGGGTCGGAATGAGCATGGGGGGACTCCAAGGACGGAGGGACGGAAGACGGGCAGGCAGGAAAGCGCGCGCAGCCAGCCGGCGCAAACCAACTCCACGAAGCGCTCGACATCCTTGCGAACGACTTGCCCTGGCAGACGGTGGCAAAGGTCATCCCCCCGCAGAACGCCGTCCTCCACTCCGGCTTGGCCCCCGAAAGCCTGGCCGAATCCACCGCTTCGCCTGCGTTTCCGGAGACCAACCCGGAGCGGATGTCGACGTTCTGCGCGCGAAGCACTTTCGCCACAGCCTGCCAGCGGTCGCGCAGGATAGGGACTCCGACGCGAATTCGGAGCGAATGCACCGGCGGGCGCGCGAGTAGGCGTCGTGTCCTGTGCCTCCTAGCAGCCCGTGGTGAAACTCACGCCACCCTCAAACGGCGCTGGATCCGCGCTGCCTGCGTTCCGCTTCCTCCGAGTATCCACCAATACGCGTCGTCAGCGCGCCTTGCCAGCACGGATCCCTCACCCTCCGACGATGGCGTGCGTTTCACCACGGGCTGCTAGCGGGCCACCACCATGAATCACGACTTCCGACGCCCGACGCTGCTCTCGATCGGGATCGTTCTCACGGCGACCTACTCGGCGGTCGTTCTGCTGCTCGCCGCGATCGGCGGACTCATCGGCGTGGGCGTCGGCGGCTTCGCCGTCGTGGGCGCGACGGCGGACCAACTGCTGCCCGTGGGACTCGCGGCGAGCGCCGTCGCCCTCGTCCTACTCGGCATCCTCCTGGTCCACGGCGTCACGCTCGTCGCTTGCCTAAGGGCGTGGCACGGTTCGCGACGGTGGACGATCGCGTTGATCGGCCTGGCGTCGCTCGGTTTGGTGAGCGCGGGGCCGCTGGGCATCGCCTTCCACGTGCTGACGATCATCGGCTGCGTTCAGTCCCTGGAGCACGGCGGCGGTCGCTCGTCCGTCTCGGCCCGTTGAACTCACGGAGACTCGACGTCGGGAATCGTCCCTGACGTCCCGTCGCTCTCGCTCGTTTCGCGGATCGTCGCGGCGTCGAAGAGCGCACCGGAGTCGATGCCCGGGCATCCACGCGCCGCGGCGTCCCAGTGGCGACGCGACGCGACGACACCGCGCCAGAACGGCCACGTGCGGCACTGCCTCGGCCGGTTCGCGTAGACGGTGCAGCCGTCCTCCGTGCTCCAGAACACGCAGTCGTTGTTCTCGCGCTCGCGCAGGACGAATCCGCCGCTCGACAAGCGATGCGTGTACATGTCGAGGAACTCGTACTCGGCGAGCTCGAGCCCGGCCGCGAGCGCTCGGACCTCTTCGATGCTGACGCGAACACGACCCGGCTCGCCCGTGCAACAGTGCCCGCAACGCGTGCACTCGAAGCGCAAACCATCGGCGTACCACGCATCCTCGGCGTCATCGCTCACGCCGACCGTTCTAGCGTTCGCCGCTCTCTCGCGCTACTCGACGTCCGAGTGCTTCGACGGTTCGGACTCCGGCGCGCGGACCGGAAGGGGTGCGCCGGCGCGCGCGAGCGCGATGAGTCGCTTGCAGAGCAACAGCAACTTCGGCCGATCGATCGGCTTCGTGGCGTAGTCCGTGCAGCCGGCATCGATGCACTTCTCGCGATCGCCGGCCATGGCGTGCGCGGTCAGCGCGACGATCGGACGCGCGAACCCCTCGGCGCGGAGCTTGCGCGTGGCGTCGTAGCCGTCCATCACCGGCATCTGCATGTCCATCAGCACGAGATCGAACGGCTGTCCGTCGCGATCGGCCTTGCGCGCCGCGTCGTAGCCCTCGCGTCCGTCGCCCGCCAGCGTGACCTCGGCACCCGCCTTCCGCAGCAGCGCACCGATGAGCAGCTGGTTGAACTTCACGTCCTCGACGACGAGCACGCGACCGTTGATCTCGAGCTCGTCGCGGTCCGCGACGGTTTCGGGCGCTTCGCCGTCGCGATCGAGCGAGCACTCGCCGCTTCCGTACTCCTTGAGCAGCGCGCGACGAAGCTCGCCCGCGTAGAGCTTGAGCGTGAAGCGACTGCCCTTGCCGAGCCGGCTCTCCACCTCGACGTCGCCGCCGAGCAAAATCGCCAGGCGCTTCGAGATCGTGAGCCCGAGCCCCGTCCCGCCGTACGTGCGCGTGCTGGTCGTGTCCACTTGCCCGAACGGATCGAAGATCGAGCCGAGCTTCGCGGGCGGGATCCCGATGCCCGTGTCGATCACGTCGAAGCAGAAGTAGCGGTGATCCGAGTCGTGGTTCGTGTCCAAACGGAGCACGATCTTGACGCCGCCGCTGGGCGTGAACTTGATCGCGTTCCCGACGAGATTGATCAGGATCTGGCGCGCGCGCACGAGATCGCTCTCGACGACCTCCGGGATCGCGCCTTCCACGACGAGCGACAACGAGAGGTCGTTCTCCGCGGCGTTGCCGCGCATCAGCGTCGCGACCTCGAACGCGAGATCGAACGGATTGAAGTCCGCCTTGTTGACGACCAGTCGCGCGGCCTCGATGCGGGACACATCCAGGATGTCGTTCAGGATCGTGAGCAAGTGCTCGCCGCTCTTGCGGACGGTCGCGCCGTACTTGCGCCGCGACTCGTCGGTCGAGTCCGGGTCACACATCAGGTCGATGTAGCCCAGCAGCGCGTTCATCGGCGTGCGGATCTCGTGGCTCATGTTGGCCAGGAAGTCCGACTTCGCGCGGTTCGCGGATTCCGCGCGCTCGTTCGCGACGCGCAGCTCCTCCATCTGCTCGCCCACGCGATGCACGACGTTCCACTTCTCGGTCAGCGCGCCGGCGAGCTGCCGCACTTCGACCGGGTCGAAGGGCTTCTTGAGGATGAGCAGCCGGTCCGAGTGTCCGAGCTTGCGGATGATGTCATCGAACGAGTAGTCGGAGTACGCCGTGCAGATCACGACCTGGAGCGCGTCGTCGAGCGCCCAAAGGCCCTCGATCGCTTCGAGGCCGTCGATGCCGGGGGGCATGCGCACGTCCACGAACGCGAGCGCGAACGGCTCACCGGCGGCGACTGCATCGCGCAGGAGGTCGATCCCCTCTTGGCCTTGGCTGGCGGTCGTCAGGTCGAACTCGACGCTCGTATCATCGGACTCGACTTCGCCGAAGAACGCGGAGCGCGCGCCCTGAAGGCCGCCGTCGTCCTGACCCGTCCCACACAGGATCTTCCGGAAGTCCTCCCGGATGGAGGCCTGGTCGTCAATGACCAGGATCTTGCGGTTCTGCTTTTCGCTCATGATGACTCAGGCAGCTTTGGGCAGTTCGCCGGCGCGATTGGGAATGTCGACGAAGAAGGTCGTGCCCTTTCCTTCTCCTTCGCTTCGCACCTGAAGCGACGCGTGCATCTCGGTCGCCGCGTTGGCGGAGACGTGGAGTCCGAAACCGTGCCCACTCGGCTTCGTCGTGAAGCCGTGGTGGAAGACGCGTACCAGGTTTTCTGCGGGGATTCCGATTCCGTTGTCCTCGACTTCGATGCGCGTCGTGTCGGCCGACAGGGCCAGGACCCGGAGGGTGAGTGTCTTGCGTTCGATGCCGGCGTCGTTCATCGCCTGCACCGCGTTCTGGATCAGGTTGACGAGGATCTCCATCAACTTGTGTTTGTCGACCAGCATGCTGTCGACCTCGTCGTACTCGCGCACGATCGCGACGTCGCCGAGTCCGCCGAGCGCTTGGGCGCAGATGCGCACGGCCGCCTCGACTTCGTTCTCGAGCGACGCCTGCTCGAACACGCCCTTCGCGCCGGCGTAGGTCTGTTGGGAGCGAACGAGGTCTGCGATGTGGTCGATCCCCTGCCCCAGCTCCGCGAGCTCGCCGAGAATCGCCGCCTTCTGCTGCGAGAGCGAGTTCGCCAGCTCGACCAAGAAGGGCAGGAAGTGCTTGCCGCGCGGGTCTTCGGAGACGAAGCGACCGATGTCGCCTTCGTTCTGCTTCAGGATACCGACCATCATCTCGAGGTCGCTGACCGACAGCTTCTGCGCGTTCTTGGTGACCAGGTTGGCGGACACGTTGACGCTGTTCAGCACGTTGCCGACGTTGTGCAACACACCCGTCGCGATCTCGGACATGCCCGCGAGGCGCGCGGTCGAGACCACCTGGGCGCGTGAATGCGCGAGCTTGTCGAGCATCGCGTCGAACTCCGTCGACAGTTGGCCGATCTCGTCGTCCCGCTCGATCTCCGTGCGGATCGTCGTGTCGTCGGTGCGACCGATCTCGATGGCCTTGTCCGTCAACCGACTCAGCGGATTGAGGACGATCCGCTGCAGCAAGCGCAGGAGGACGAAGAGGATCAGAAGCGCGGACGCGAGCGTCGACAGCAGCGCGTAATCGACGGCCTTCCTCCCGAGCGCGACGATGTCGCGGTTCGTCACGCCACGTACGAGCACGGGTTCGAGGGTGCGCAGATCGAAGATGCTGCTGAACAGGTGCAAGCGGTCGTCGTCGGAGACGTACGAGACGATCGTCTGCTCTCCGGTCGTCAGCTCGGTGACGAGTTCGCGCTCGCGCTCGTCGAGCTGCGCTTCTCCGAAGCGTTCGAAGTCGATCGCGATGTTCGAAGGCGCGCCGACACGTTCCAGGAGCGCGTCGTCCATGAACTCGCCGACGATGACGAAGCCGTACAGCGGCTTGTGAAAGCGCGTGCCGTCGTCCGAGTCGAGGCGGTTGCCAGCGAGGTCGCTGATCGCCGTCGAGGCCGCGAGCATCGGCAAGTGGGACGTCATCATCAGCCCCGAAACGACGCCGTTACCCTCGAAGTTGCGCAGCGGGTTGACGCGCCCGATCGAGTCGGAGGGAAGCTCGCGCGGGAGTCGCATCGGCTCCCCCGTCGCTTGATCGCGAACCATTCCCCAACGCACGTTGCCGTCCCGGTCGCAGACGTAGAGCGCATCGACCTGCGCCGACTCCAGCGCGCGCACACCGAGGTTCTCGTCGACGTACTCCGCGGCGCTCTGGTCGCTGAGTTCGCCGACGACGAAGCGTCTCAGCCCCTCGCGATCGGCCCACAGCCGCCCCTTCGCCTCGAGCGCCTCCTGCTCTCGGTCGACGGCGGCCAGCACCCGCTCGAGGTTGGCGTCCCCTTCGTCCAGCTGCCAGTTCCCGAAGAAGCGGGTCGCGACAAAACGCAACGCGCCGTTGTCGACGGCCGCGTACAACGCGACGACGACGAGCAGGATGTAGACGATCTTCGATCGAAGGGACATGCGGGGGGGATGGGATTCGAGCGCGCGTCCTTCGCCGCGCCCGGTTGATCTAGGCGGCGGTGCGCTCTTCTTTCTCGCCGACTTCCGCCGGAAGCGCTGCGGGGACGATCGCCTCTTCTTCGTTCGCGTTCTTGAGGCGCAGGGGTTCCGTGACCTCGTTGATCAGGTCGCACAGCTCCTGGAGGTCATCGCCTTGGCGCAGCGTGCACGGACGAATCTCACGCCCGTCGCGCACCTCGCGCAGATACTGCTCGAAGCGATAGACCGGACCGGCGACGCGAAACGTCACCATGATTCCGACGGCGATCGTCAGGGGCAGCAGCATCCCGAACGACACCGCGAGGATCTCGAGCGGAAGCTCGGGCATGACCGCCATCAAGTACGGCCCGCCTTCGGGAACTTGGGCGGCGAGCTCCGAGAGTCGCAACCCGACGTGCAGGGACTGCATCAGGAAACCCAACGCCGACAGGCCCACGAAGACCCCGACGAGCTTCAACTGAAGTCGCGGCTTGATGAGCTTGATGCGTCGGCGCTCGCGTCCTTTTTCCTTGGTCATGTGAACTCTCTTCCTCGGTCGAGCCCGGAGGCTTCTCGGACTCTTCGAACGAGTGCGAGCGTTTCCTTAGCGGCTTCTTCCAATAACAGGGGGCTGGGTCGGGGCTGCTAGCCCGGGTTACTCATGAGGCGTTGCCGAGATCGACGCGCGCCAGAGAGCGGCGTCCTGGGGCAGGGTTCGTCCGGTGATCGTGCGCAGGGCGGCCCAGGCGGCGTTTCGGACCGAGCCGTTCGGGTCTTCCATCGCCGCGACGAGCGGCGGGATCGAGCTGCTCGACCCCAGCTCGGCGAGCGCTAGGCAAGCCATGCGTGCAACCGATGCCTCCCTACGGTCGAGCGCTTCGTGCAGGGCGGACGCGAGCGCGTGACGTTCGAGGCGGCGACCGGCGAACGCGCTCACGGCACCGATCGCCTCGATCTCGCTACCCATGCGGATCGCGGCGACCGCATCGGGCAGCTCCTCGTCGATCCATGCTCGTTCGCCTTCGTACCAGCGCGACCAGACCTGCGGGGAGTTCGGTAGGTGCAGGCCGGTGAGTTCGACCAGCGCGCGTTGGATCCGTGCGGCGTGCTCCGCATCGGCGTCAACGAAGCGCGCGATCAGCGTGGGGAGCGCGTCGTAGTCCTCGAGTCGGGCGAGGGCGTCCGTCGCCTCGTCGACGAGCTCTTCGTCGACGTGAAAGAGGAACGAGCGTATATCGTTGCGGATGTGGCTGTCGATCGGGCGCTCGAGATTCGGTGCACAGCGCGCGATCGCCGTGAGCACGTGCGCGTCCACGCCCTTCGAACGGCCGAGCATCGCGACCAGCGTCTCGAGGCTCTGGAGTGTGCCGAAGCGCGCAACCGCATCGGCGATCGTCGAATGCAAGCCGGCGTGCGCGCCTCCGAACGACGACTCCACGGACGCGAACGCACGCGCGTCGCGCGCGAGGACATAGACCAGCGCCTGCTCGAAACGCTTGCGGAGGGCGCGCGGCAGAACGCGCACCGTGTCGTTCAGCGGACGCGCGAGATCGAGCAAGAGGTCCACATCACGACCGCGGCCGAACTCCGCCACGAGGTCGATTCCAGCGGTCCGGTGGGAAACGCGCTCTTCCGACTTCGCGACACGCGCCAGGAGCGTGCGCAACGAATCGTCACCGGTCCGAAGCAGCGCGTCGTGCAGTCCGGCGGCGAGCGCCGCATCGATCGGAACGAACTGCTCCGCGTCGCCCCAGCCCGCGGGGACGCCTCCCTCGCCGAGCAACTCGAACGCGTAGGCGTTCGCCGCGGGCAAGAGCGCGTCGAGGCTCGCCGCGAACGTGTCGATCGCCGTGGCTCCGTGGCTCGCGCGCGCGTCGAGCACGACCTGCGCGGTCCGGTTCCGAAGGGCGTCGTCGTCGACGCCGGCTCGCGCGGACGCGACCAGACATAGCGCGGCGAGGAGCATCAGTTGCGACAGGCCACCTTCGCCTCGCTCGTATGCCGGATCGGCCCTTCCTTCGTCTGGCGCTCGAGCGTCAGACGCACCGTGATCGTCTCGCCTTCGAGCACGAAGCTGAGCCCCGTTTCGTCCGTCAGGCCGTTCGCGTTGTCGTCGGCACCGTTGGGCAGCTCGCTCGCGAAAAGCTCGGCCACGGTCCGGCACCAAACGACGATGCGCTCGGCCTCCGTGCCTTCGTTCTGCGCCCAGTAGAGCAGCGACGGGTTCTCGTCGAGCCCGATGATTTCCGGGTCGCTCCACACGACCTCACCGTCCTCGACGCCGAGGCTGCACTGGAACTGCAGGCGGTTCTTGAAGAACGGCGCCGACGGATCCGGCAGGAGCGACGCCGGATCGGAGCCGACGATGGCGTACACGATCCGATCGAGCACGTGCTGCGACTGATCTTCGAGCGCCATCGCGACCGACTGGCGACGATGCGTGTTCGACGCCTGATTGAGGATCATCGTCAACTTGACGAACAGGATCGCCAGCAGCGCGAAGGCGATGCACAGCTCGACCAGGGTGAAGCCCCGCGTTCCGCGCTGCTTCACGACTTGATGTACTCCGTCAGCATGGAGTGCAGCTCCATCACGCGCGGACCGTGCGCGCCCTGCCACTCGACGCGGATCAGGATCGGTAGGAGGATGTAGTCCTCGGCGTGATCGGCGGCGTCGATCATGCTGTCCCCGTTCAGGTCGCGAGGCATACCGAGCGCCGCGTTCTGAAAGTCCTCGCGCAGCTCCCAGGTCGTTCCTTCTTCCTCTTCTTCCTCTTCTTCCTCGGTCGCTCCCCCGCCGGAGAGTCCTCCGCCCACGAGGCCGCCCAGCTTTCCGCCGAGCCCACCGGACGGCGCTTCCTCTTCCGGCTCGTCCTCACCGCTGCGATCCCACTCGGTGCCGCCGAGTAGCGAATCCGTGCCGGGCGGGAGCGTGGGGAGCACGACCTCCAGGTGAAAGCCGGTCTCGGACGTGTTCAGCAGGCGCAAGCCCTCGACGACGAACAGGTTGCCCGGCGCGGAGCCCGCTCCGTCCGGATCGTCGCTCGGGTCCGGGTTGTAGAGCGCGAAGATGTCGTGGAACGGATTGTCTCGCATCTCTTCGAGCACGTCTCGCGCCGCGCTCGATGCGATCGTGTTCTCGCGGTTGACGGCTCGCAGCTGCGTCGTCGCGATGACCATGCGCGAGAACACTCCGGCGGCCACGCCGAGGATCGTGATCACGATCATGACCTCGATCAGCGTCGTTCCGCTCCGGCTGGACGCCGACCGCGGACGGACAGAACCGCCGTTCAAAGGCACGTGCAGTCGAGTGGAGTAAGCGTCCATAGAGAGACGCCCCCGTACAAAGGAGGGATACGAGGCGCCGTCGATACCGATGGGCATCGCGGGCCGATCGAGCTTGATCGGCGTCGCGCGGGAAGCGGGTGATGGGGATCGTTCGGAAATCCCCGAAACCGTGTTGGCGAGCGCGGGACCGGGAACTTGCTTCCGGGGCGGCACGCGAGGCGACGCTTCGCCCGGAACGACGCTAGAATCGCGGCGATGCGCCGCTTCGCGCGAACGACCCGCCTTCATCGCCTCGCAACGCGGGCCGCGTCGCTCGTCGCGCTCGGCTCGCTCGCGCTCGGCAGCGCGTGGGATCGCGCCCTCGACAACGAGCCCGCGGAGGATGGCGCGTCCCCCATCGACTTCGGCCGGGACATCCGCCCGCTGCTCTCGAACACCTGCTTCGCGTGCCACGGCCCCGACGAGGAAACGCGCGAGGCCGACCTCCGCCTCGACCTGCGCGAGCAGGCCTTCGGAGACCTCGGGGGCTACGCCGCGTTCGTCGCGGGCCGACCCGACGAGAGCGAGGCGTTCTTGCGCATCAGCGACGCAGCGGACCCGATGCCTCCGCACGACTCGGGCAAGTCGCTGTCGTCCGCGGAGGTCGGACTCGTCCGGCGCTGGATCGAGCAAGGCGCAGTGTGGGAAGAGCACTGGGCGTACCGGCCGGTCGTTCGACCCGACGTGGACGCGCTCGACGTGCCTGCGATCGATGCGTGGGCTGCGCATCCCGTCGATCGCTTCCTGCGTGCGCGCCAGATCGAGGAGGGACTCGAGCATGAGGAGCGGGCGTCGCGTGGGACGCTGATCCGTCGCGCAGCGCTCGACCTCACGGGCCTCCCGCCGAGCGTCGAAGCGGTCGACCGTTTCCTCGCCGACGACGAACCCGGCGCGTACGAACGCCTCGTCGACCGTCTGCTCGCGTCGCCGGCGTACGGCGAGCACATGGCGCGCGCCTGGCTCGACGCGGCGCGCTACGGAGACACGCACGGCTTTCACCTCGACAACGAGCGCACGATCTGGCCCTACCGGGACTGGGTGATCGATGCGTTCAACCGCAACATGCCGTTCGACCGCTTCACGATCGAACAGCTCGCGGGCGACCTGTTGCCCGACGCGACGCGCGCGCAACGCATCGCGACCGGATTCAACCGTTGCAACCCGACCAGTGCCGAAGGCGGCATGATCGAAGAGGAGTACCTCGCGAAGTACGCGGCGGACCGCGCGGTGACGACGTCCGAGGTCTGGATGGGAACGACGCTGCTTTGCGCGCAGTGTCACGATCACAAGTTCGACCCGATCGCGCAGAGCGAGTTCTACGAGCTGTTCGCGTTCTTCAACAGCGTCGACGAGCGTGCATCGGACGACAACGGGCTAGCACCGCCGCCCGTTCTCTCCGTGCCCGACGACGATCAGGCGAGCGAACTCGCGACGCTGGACCGCGAACTCGAGGCGCGCCGCACGTCGCTCGATGCGCCCCTGCCCGAGATCGACGCCGCGCAGGGCGAGTGGGAAGCCGCTTGGACCGCGCGCATCGACGGCCGATGGTCGGCGATGGAGATCGAAACCGCCGCGACGAACTCGACGTCGACGCTGCGCGCGCTCGACGACGGCTCGCTGCTCGCGGAGGGCGATCAACCCGCGCACGAGACCTACGAGGTCACGCTGCGCACCGACCTCGACGCGCTCACCGCGATCCGGCTCGATGCGCTGCCCCACGCGAGCCTAGGGCACGAAGGCGTCGGGCGCGCGTCGCACGCGAACATCGTGCTGTCCGGCTTCGAGCTCGCCGTGGCGGACGAAGCGGGAGCGTTCGCGGACGCCCCGTTCGCCGTCGCGACCGCGGACTACGAACAGAACGGCTTCGCCATCCTGGGCGCGATCGACGACGACGCGAAAACCGGCTGGGCGACAGACGGGTTGCCCGGGCCGCGCACGGCGCTCTTCGCGCTGGCCCAGCCCGCGCGCGTCGGGTCCTCGGGGCTCGTGCGCGTGCGGCTGCGGTTCGAGAGCGACTACGAGCGGCACCAACTCGGGTGCTTCCGGGTGCGCGCCTCGGGCGCGGACGAGTTCCGCGCGACCACGCTCGGCGACTGGTACATCGCGGGGCCCTTCCAGGGCGCCGACGACGGCGACGCGTTCGCGCGCGACTTCGGCCCCGAACGCGGCGTGGACCTCGCGGCGCGCTACGGCGACGCGGCGCTCGGCTGGGAGCGCAACGACGACGTGGTCGACGGCGAGCTCTACTCGCTGACCGGCGAGCACTGTGCGACCTACGCGTTCCGGACGCTCGAAGCACCGAGCGAACGAACGCTCACGCTCGCGATCGGCTCGGACGACGCGATCAAGATCTGGCTGAACGAGGTCGCGGTCCTCGACCTCAACGTCGCTCGCGCGGCGGCGCGCGACCAGAACTTCGTCGAGCTGCCGCTCGTCCCGGGGACGAATCGACTGCTCGTCAAGGTCGTCAACTTCGCCGGCGACTACGCGTTCACCGCGCGGCGCGCGAACGAGGCGCTCGGCGGGCTGCCGGTCGATGTCGAACTCGCGCTCGCGCGGAACGCTGCGGAACCGGACCTCGTCGACGACGAACGCGCGGCGCTCGTTCGGTCGTACTTCCGCCGCACGCGCTCTCCCGAGTGGCGTGCGCTGCTCGAGGACGCCGAACGCCTCGACGCCCAACGGGACGCGCTCGTCGCCTCGATTCCGACGACGCTCGTGATGCGCGAGATGGACGAGCCGCGCACGGCGCACGTGCTCGTGCGCGGGCTCTACGACAGGAAGGGTGCCGAGGTTGCGCCCGGGACGCCGGACTTCCTTCCCCCGCTGCAGACGGCCGGCGAACGCGCCACGCGCCTCGACCTCGCGCGGTGGCTCGTCGATCCCGCGCACCCGCTCACCGCGCGCGTCGCCGTGAACCGTCTGTGGCAGGAGCTGTTCGGCACGGGCATCGTCGCGACGGCCGAGGACTTCGGCGCGCAGGGCGCGTGGCCGTCGCATCCGGCGCTGCTCGACTGGCTCGCGGCCGAGTTCGTCGCGAGCGGTTGGGACGTGAAGCACATGCTGCGGCTCATGGCGACCAGCGAGGCGTACAAGCAGCGCGCGCGCAGCGACGGCGACGACCTCGCGCGCGATCCGCACAACCGGCTGTTGGCCCGCGGCGCGCGCTTTCGGTTGGACGCCGAGCGCATCCGCGACGCGGCGCTCGCGACGAGCGGATTGCTCGTGCGCACGATCGGCGGCCCGAGCGTCAAGCCGTACCAGCCCGCCGGAGTGTGGAGCGCGGTCGCGTACACCGGCAGCAACACGGCGAAGTTCGAAGCCGACGAAGGCGACGCGCTGTACCGCCGCAGCCTCTACACGTTCTGGAAGCGCACCGCGCCGCCGCCGATGATGCAGCTGTTCGACGCGCCGTCGCGCGAGTCCTGCACGATCGCGCGCGCGCGAACGAACACGCCGCTGCAGGCGCTCGCGCTGCTGAACGGCGTCCAGTTCGTGGAGGCGTCGCGCGCCTTCGCGACGCGCATCCTGGCCGCGAGCGACGCGGAGGACGCGCGCCTCGTGTTC
The DNA here is from genome assembly GCA_029259605.1 of Planctomycetota bacterium. Taxonomy (GTDB): domain Bacteria; phylum Planctomycetota; class UBA1135; order UBA1135; genus OFTM281. The sequence goes on from JAJDEV010000267.1 coordinate 20,222, forward strand.
GCGTTCCGCGCCGCCACATCGCGCAAACCCACAGCGCACGAGCTCGAAGTCCTGACCGGCCTGCTACACGCAGAGCTCGAGGCCTACGCGCTCGAACCCGCCGCGGCAAACGAGCTCATCGGCATCGGAGCCTCGCCCGTTCCGAGCGACGTCGACCCGGTCGAACTCGCCGCTTGGACCCACGTCGCGAGCTTGCTCCTCAACCTGGACGAGGTGGTGACGAAGGGATGAGCGCGCGCCGAAACGACCCGAACCCAACGCCGGCGGACGAGCACGCGTTGGCGCTCACGCGTCGCCAGCTGTTCGGACGCGCGGCCCACGGTATCGGAACCGCGGCCCTCGCGTCGCTGCTCCAGCCGAACCTCTTCGCGGCGACGCGGGCGCGCGACGGAGCGCTGCTCGGCGGCCCGCACTTTCGCCCGCGGGCGAAGCGCGTCATCTGGCTGTTCATGTCCGGCGCGCCGTCGCAGATCGACCTGTTCGACCACAAGCCGAAGCTACGTGGCATGTTCGACCAGGACCTGCCCGAGTCCGTCGTCAACGGTCAACGCTTCACGACCATGACGTCGGGGCAGGCGCGCTTTCCGATCGCGCCGTCGATCTTCGAGTTCGCGCGACACGGACAGTCGGGCACGGAGGTCAGCGAGCTCCTGCCGCACACCGCGAAGATCGTCGACGAGCTCTGCGTCGTGCGCTCCATGTTCACGGAGGCGATCAACCACGACCCCGCGATCACGTTCATCCAGACCGGCAGCGAACAGCCGGGTCGCCCGAGCCTCGGCGCGTGGCTGTCGTACGGACTCGGCAGCCCGAACCACGAGCTGCCTTCGTTCGTCGTGCTGCATTCGACGTGGAGCGCGAAGCGCGAGGCGCAGGCGCTCTTCTCGCGCCTCTGGGGCACGGGCTTCCTGCCCACCCAGCACCAGGGCGTGGCGCTGCGCTCGAGCGGCGATCCCGTGCTCTACCTCTCGGATCCCGCCGGCATGCGGCGACCCGCACGGCGGCGCATGCTCGACGCGCTCGCCGAGCTGAACGAAGAGCGTCAGCGCGAGCTCGGCGATCCCGAGATCACCACGCGCATCGCGCAGTACGAGATGGCGTACAAGCTCCAGACGTCGGTGCCCGAGCTCTTCGACACGACGGACGAGAGCGACGCCGTGCTCGAGAGCTACGGACCCGACGTCCACACGCCCGGCACGTTCGCCGCGAACTGCCTCATGGCGCGCCGCCTCGCCGAACGCGACGTGCGCTTCATTCAGGTCTTCCACCGCGGCTGGGATCAGCACGCGTCGCTGCCGAGCGACCACCGGCTGCAGTGCGGCGACGTCGATCAACCCGCGGCCGCGCTCGTACGCGACCTGAAGCAGCGCGGCTTGCTCGACGACACGCTCGTCGTCTGGGGCGGCGAGTTCGGCCGCACGACGTACTGCCAGGGACCGCTCACCGCCGACGACTACGGGCGCGATCACCACCCGCGCGCGTTCACGATGTGGCTGGCCGGTGGTGGCGTTCGTCCGGGCACCGTGTACGGAGCGACGGACGACTTCAGCTACAACATCGTCGAGAACCCGGTGCACGTGCACGATCTCAACGCGACGATCTTGCACTGTCTGGGCATCGATCACGAACGGCTCACGCACCGCTTCCAGGGCCGCGACTACCGCCTCACGGACGTCCACGGGCGTGTCGTGCACGACCTCCTGAGCTGAGCGCGCGGCGTGGAAGGCGCCGCGTCATTGACGATTCGGGCGCGCGCGCAGATGCTGGGTCGAGTCCCTCTCCTGGAGCACCGGATGAACCTGCGTCGATCGATCGCGTCCTTTACCGCCCTCTTGATCGCGAGCCTCGCAGGCTCGCCCGCCTCGGCGCAAACGATCACGACCGAGCTCATCGCGTCGGGGCTCGACGAACCGCTGTGGGCCGGTGCGCCCGCCGGCGATCCGCGCATCTTCATCGTCGAGAAGAAGGGGGTCATCCGCACGCTGCGCAACGGGACGCTTCTCTTCGCGAAGTTCCTCGACATCCACACCAAGGTGTCGAAGACGAGCGAGCGCGGCTTGCTCGGCCTCGCGTTCCATCCGAACTTCGCGAACAACGGGTACCTCTACGTCAACTACACGAACACGGTCGGGAACACCGTCGTGTCGCGCTGGACGGTTCCGGCGAGCACGCCGAACAAGGTGGATCCGGACAGCGAGACCGTGATCCTCACCCAGACCCAGCCGTACTCGAACCACAACGGCGGCTGGCTCGGCTTCGGCCCGGACGGCTATCTGTACATCGCGTTCGGGGACGGCGGCAGCGCGAACGACCCCGAGTGCCGAGCGCAGAACATGTCGACCTTCCTCGGCAAGATTCTGCGCATCGACGTCGACGCCGGGGCGCCCTACACCGTTCCCGCGGACAATCCGTTCGTCGGCGTGGCCGGCGTGCTGCCCGAGATCTGGCACCTCGGCCTGCGCAATCCGTGGCGGGTGAGCTTCGATCGCCTGACCGGCGACATGTACATCGGCGACGTGGGTCAGGACGCGCGTGAGGAGATCAGCTTCGCGCCCGCGGGCGTCGGCGGAATCAACTTCGGCTGGAAGATCCGCGAGGGCACGCGCTGCAACTCGACGTCATCCTGCGCCGCCGGTACGCCCGGTTGCGCGTCGACCGATTACACGCCTCCGATCTATCAGCTGCTCCACGCCTCGGGCAGCTTCCCCGGCTCGATCACCGGAGGTTACGTGTATCGCGGCTGCGCGATCCCGAGCCTCGACGGTACGTACTTCTTCGCGGACTACATCGACGGCTTGATCCGGTCGTTCGAGTACGACACGACGACATCGACCGTGAACGCGTTCATGGACCGCACGAACGAACTGAAGCCGGCCGTCGGCACGATCACGCGCATCGCGTCGTTCGGCGAGGACGGCTTCGGCGAGCTCCTCATCATCGAACACACCGCGACCGGCGAGCTCTACAAGGTCGTGCCGACCGGCTCGGTCGCGGCATCGAACACGACGCGCAACGGCTCCGGCGCGAACGCCGTCTGCTACACGACGTCGAGCCAACCGATTCTCGGCGGCGCGTGGCACGCGGAGGTCGATCCGTCGGGGCACCCCGGCGCCGCGCTCGTCGCGATCGTCGGCTACGACACTCCGGCGTCGGGCGTGTTCCACACGGGCGGCGAAGCGCTGGTCGACATGGCGAGCACGAAGATCTTCCAGCTCGTCGCCGCGGGCTCGTCATCGAAGGTGTCGTTCGACATCCCGATTCCGTGCGACGCCGCGCTGACCGGCGCGACCGTCTACACGCAGGCGCTCGTCCTCGGTGGTGGCTGGGAGCTGTGCAACGCGATCGACGTGCAGCTCGGCCAGTTCTAGCCCGGCTCATTCACGACGCTTCACCGAGATCGACGCAGCTGCGCGCCATATCAGCACTTCCCTCCCTCACCGGGTTCGACGACCCGTCAAGGTCGCCTCCACGCGCTTCGGTCGCGGAGCGCTGATCTGACGCACATCCGCG
>JAJDEV010000268.1 GCA_029259605.1 Planctomycetota bacterium
TCCCGTAACTCGAGGTACGGACAGCCCGCGGGCGCTGAAACACGGTTTGCACCTTCCTTGGCGGAGCCCTGGGTTGGGGTTGTCCGAGGGAATCCGACTCAAACCGGCTTCGGTTGTCGCGCGAGACCAGAAGTGCGGTGAAAGGCGCAACACCAGCGCAGTCAGTTCAGAACAGGCTCTCTCGGAGGGTGGCCGCCGCACGGTGAGTGGTCTCTTGAGTGATGGCCGCGGAATCCGACGTCGGCGAGTCGAGCTGCCGCGCGAGCTTCCACGGATCCACGCGAGCGGTGCGCCGCTCGCGTGCCTGCACTATCCTCGATCGTCATGCACTCGAAGCGCAGTCGGCGGAGCGTCGGGTTCGTCGTCTTTGGCGCGGTCTTGATGTCGTGCGCGACCGCGCGTCGGCCGGCGATCGATGAAGTGTCGACCCCCTTGCCTGGAAGCGAGGCGGAGGAGTGCCACGGCGCTGGACGCCTGGCCTATCCGCGAACACCGCGGCGCGAAGTCGTCGAAACATTCCACGGGGTCGCGGTCGCCGACCCCTATCGGTGGCTGGAGGCCATCGATTCGCCGGAGACTCTTACTTGGGTGGATCGCCAGAACGAACTGGCGACCAGCACCCTCCAGGACCTCGAAGTCCTCAGCCAGTTCAGCGAACGAACAACGTCCTTGTGTCGCGTCGCGGCGACGTCGCGGGTCTTCCGGGATGGGGCTTGGTGGCTCACACGAACGCGCACCCGCGATGGCGCATACGTCTTCTCGATGCAGCGCCAACTCACGGACCCGCCTCGGAAGCTGTTCGGCACCGACGAAGTGCCCGTGGGCCAAGGCGTCGTGCGCGAAGTCAGCCTGTCACCGGACGGACGCTTCCTGGCCTACGTCATGGCGGCGCACGGCCCTGCCGCGATGGAGCTGCGGATTCGCGACCTCGAGGCGGGAGTCGACCTCCCCGAACGCATTCCCGGTGTCCGGTGGGGGCGACCGCGCTGGACGGCGAACAGCGCTGCCGTGATCTACTCGCGCCTGGCGCGTCCGGGAAACCGTGAGTCCGACGGCATCGATCGTGAGAGCCTCATCGGGTACCACGTCCTCGGAACCGAGCTCGATGCGGATGCCGTCCTGTACGAGGTCGATCCCGAAGACTTGGGAGCCGGCGCCGAGGCCGCGCTCTCTGCGGACGGTCGCTACGTCGTCGTCGACGACCACTACGAGCACGAAGAGAGCATCTCGGTCATCGACCTGGGAGATCCGTCGGCGCCCAACCCGAACGCACGCCCCATCGCGCTGACGCGTGGACGCCAGGGGTCGAATCGTTATGTCGGGTCCGTGGACGGAACGGTCTACCTCGTCACGACTCTCGACGCGCCACGCGGACGCATCGTCGCCGTCGACGTCGAGCGCCCGAACACCTGGCGCACGGTCGTCCCCGAGTCCGGTGACCTGCTCGAACGGGCGCGACTGGTCGGCGGTCGCCTCCTGGTCGGACATCGCCGCGACGTCTGTAGCCTCGTACGCACCTTCGATCTCGACGGGCGGATGCTGCACGAGGTCGAGTTGCCGGCGCTCGGATCGGCGTACTTCTTCAGCGGCGATGAGTTCACATCGACCGCGTCCTTCGCCTTCGACTCGTTTGCCTACCCCGAGGCGCTCTTCGCGCTCGACGTCAACTCGGGAGTGGCGACGTGCGTCCGATCCTCCGCGCTCGATGTCGATCCGGACGAGTTCGTGACCGAGCAGCACTTCTACCGCTCGGCCGATGGCACCCGCATCCCGATGTTCACGTGTCGGAGGCGCGACGCGCCTGTATCCGCGCCCGTCCCCACGCTCCTGGTCGGGTATGGTGCGAACGGAGCCGTGATGGACCCGATCTTCGAGCCGGGTTGGTTTGCCTGGGTCGAAGCTGGGGGTGCGTTGGCGGTCGCCAACGTCCGCGGCGGCGGCGAATATGGCGAGGACTGGCATCGCGCCGGGATGCTCGACACGAAGCAGAACACCTTCGACGACTTCATCGCGGCGGCCGAACACCTGATCCACTCGGGAGCAACGACGCCGGCGCAGCTGGCGATTCATGGCAGCTCGAACGGCGGACTGCTCGTCGGCGCGGTGATGACCCAGCGCCCGGATCTCTTCGCCGTCGCGCTACCGAACGTCGGCGTTCTCGATGCGCTGCGATTCCCGTCCTTCACGGCCGGACCGCGTTGGGCCAAGGACATGGGCGACCCGTCCGAACCCGAGCAGTTCGCGTGGCTTCAGCGTTGGTCCCCTCTGCATCGAGTCGAGGACGGTGCGCACTACCCAGCAACGCTGATCACGACGGCCCTCGACGACGACATCGTTCACCCGAGTCAGTCCTACAAGTTCGCGGCTCGACTCCAGGAGGCGCAGGCATCGACGCGGCCCGTCCTTCTACGCACGTACCCGAGCGGCGGGCACTCCGGGCGCGCGGACGCGGAGGGACGTGCGCAAGAACTGGCCGAGCGTCTCGCGTTCGCGGCCCACTTCACGGGGCTTCGTCTGCGCGGTGACGGATAGCGACCCCAAGCACCCATCGATTCGAGGGAGCCACCGGTCCCAAACGCAACGCTCCAGAGAATCCGAGGTCGACTCCATGCGCCTGCTTCTTCTCCTGCTCATACTCACGCTGCCGGTCGCCGGTTGCGCTTCCACGAATTCGCCAGCTGCGCGCGCCGCTCGACACGACCCGACGCCGGCGTCCGAGGACGTGCGCGCGCGCGACCTCGGGATCCCGTTCGATGGAACGCCGGGCACCCACAACGCGATCACGGACGTTGCAGGTGTGCTCGTCGGGCACACGACGTTGATCGAAGGCGAAGGGCCGCACGCGATCCGCACCGGCGTGACGGCGATCCTCCCGAACGCGACGCTCGGCGCGTACGACGCCGCGACGTTCGTCCTCAACGGAGACGCGGAGCTGTCCGGCGCGATCTTCGCGGAGGAGTTCGGCTACCTGCGCTCGCCGATCATGCTCACGGGCACGGCGAGCAACGGCACCGTCTACACCGCGGTCATCAAGTGGTCCGCGCGGAAGTTCCCTGACCAGTCGCCGGTGCACATGCCGGTCGTGACCGACACGTGGGACGCCTACCTGAGCGACTACCTCGCCTTTCCTCTGACCGAAGAGCACGTGTTCGCGGCGCTCGATGCGGCTGCGTCCGGACCCGTCGCGGAGGGCAACGTCGGCGGAGGCACCGGGATGTTCTGCCACGACTTCAAGGCCGGCATCGGAACCGCGTCGCGCGTGTTGTCCGAGGAGGCCGGCGGGTACACGGTCGGCGTCCTGGTTCAATCGGACTACGGCGATCGCGACGAGCTGCGCATCGCCGGCATCCCGGTGGGACGCGAGCTGACCGAGCGCATGCCCGAGCTGCGCGACGGGTCCGAGGACGCGCGCGACGTCCCGTCCGACGAGGAGCGCTCGATCCTGGTCGTCGTCGCGACGGACGCGCCGGTCAGCGCTCGAACGCTGAAAGCGATGGCGCGACGCGCCACCCTCGGACTCGCGCGAAACGGCGCGACCGCCAGCCCCTACTCGGGCGACGTCGTGATCGCGTTCACGACGAGGGAACTCGAATGGCTCGACGGGCCGCAGGCTCGATGGCGTGCGGAAACCTTGGACCACTACGAAGCCGGTCCGCTCTTCACGGCGACGATCCAGGCCACCGAAGAGGCCGTCATCAACGCCCTGGTCGCAGCCCGCACGATGACGGGGATCCACGGGAGCCGCATCTACGCCATGCCCCACGATCGTGTCCGCGAGATCCTTCGGCGCCACAATCGACTCCTGGAGTAGCGCATCCGTCGAAGCCGGCTCGATGCCGCGGGTTCGATCCGGTCAAGACCGATCCACGCGGTTGGTCCAGAATGGGCGCATGAACGTCCGCCGTCCGCTCGCGCTCCTCGCCGCTCTCGCCCTTCTGCTCGCGTCCGCACCCGCCGTCGGCGCCCAAGCCGGGGCGGCGTACCGCATTCGCGTCGTCGAATCGGACGCGCTGCGCCTGCAGGTCGATGCGGTCGTGAGCTCCGGCGAGCGCCTCGTGGTCAGCGACTACGGAGCGTGGAGCCAGCCGCGGGGCTGGGCGAGCTTCGTCGAGGATCTCCGCGTCGCCGACTCGAGCGGGCCGCTCGAGGTCTCGCCGGTCGATGCGGGGTGGCGCGTTGCGGCGACCGACGAAGCTCGCTTCCAACTGTCGTACACGGTCGACCTCTCGCACGCCACGTGGCCCGAGTGGCCCGACGGACCGCGCACCACCGCGGCGTTTCGCGAGTCGGGTGCGGTCTTCGCGCTGGTGGGCGCGTTGCTGGTCTACACGTCCGACGAGGAAGCGTGCGAGCTGACGTTCGAGGGGGCCGGTTGGGGACGCATCGCAGCGCCCTTCGAGAGCCCCCGTCCCGGCGAGTTCCGCGTCGCGTCCGTGCAGCTGGCGACGAAGAACGTCTTCGCGTATGGAGCGCTCGACGTCGTCGAACGCACGGTCGGCGCCATGCATGTGCAGGTGCTGCTCCTGGGCGAGAACGCATCCGCTGCGCCGCTCTTCTCGGAGCTCACCGAGGCCGCGCTCGAGAGCTTCGCGGAGTTGTTCGAGGCCGAGCTCGAGGGCGAGCTGCTCGCGATCGTCTATTCGGATCGCTGGGATACGGGCGAGGCGTACGAGGACAGCTACGTGCTCGCGACGACGACGCCGCTCACGAACGACAACGTCGCGATCTGGGGCCAGTCGGTCGCACACGAGCTCTTTCATCATTGGAACGGGGCCGAGATTCGCGGCCACGATTGGGCGGACTCCAATTGGTTCGGCGAGGGGACGACGGACTACATCGCCTCGCTCTTCCTGATCCGACGCGGGTTCGTCGGAGCGGACGTCTTCCTGGATCAGCTCGAGAAGCACGCGGCCTTCTACCGCCTGTACCGCAAGGGCCCGCCCTTCTCGGGCGTCGACCTGGTCTCCGCCGGAGCGAACAAGGGCGTCAACAACGCGGCCATCTACGACGGCGGCTGGCTGACAGCGTTCGCACTCGACCTGGAACTGCAGGAGCGAACCGGCGGAGACGTCGGACTCGAGGACTTCATGTGCAACCTGCTGCGTTGGACCTCGGTCACGGACGCCGGCTACACGAACGAAGACCTCCTCGGGTTGCTCGAAGAGATCTCGGGCAGCGACTTCGCTCCGTTCTTCCAGCGTCACGTCGCGGGCACCGAGCCCTACGACCTGCGCGCGCTCTGCTCGCGAGCGGGCATCGACATCCGCGTCGGGGCCGAGCAGGTGCACGCGCGCCTCGACCCCACCGCGGACGACGCTGCCGTCGCCGTGCGCAACCGGCTCCTCTCGGGGGCGTTCGATGCTTCGACCCGGGAGGTCACCCGCGAAGTGGACGCGATCGTCGAGGCGTTCGTCCGCCCGGGCGGTCCGGGCGCGGCCCTCACGATCTACCAGGGCGACCGCGTCGTTCACTCCCGCGGCTACGGGCTGGCCGATCTCGAACGTCCGCAGCCGATTCGTCCGAACACCGTCTTCCACGCGGCATCCGTTTCGAAGCAGTTCACCGCGTTCTCGATTCTCTTGCTCGAGTCCGAGGGGCGCCTGTCGACGGACGACTTCGTCATCCGTTGGCTGCCGGAGCTGCAGTGCGCCGAAGGCGTTCGGATCCGACACTTGCTCGAGCACACGAGCGGCGTGCGCGACCAGTGGCAGCTGCTCGGGCTGAGCGGCGTGCGCCCGAACGGTGACGTGATCACGCAGGCCGACGTCCTCGCGCTCCTGTTCCGTCAGGAGGAGCTGAGCTTCGATCCGGGCACCGAGCAGGCCTACTGCAACAGCGGCTACACGCTGCTCGCCGAGATCGTCGCGCGCGCCTCGGGCATCCCGTTCCCACGCTTCGCGCGTGAGCGGATCTTCGCGCCCCTGGAAATGGCAGACACGCGGTTTCAGGAGAGTCCGCGTCGGCTTCACACCGCGCGCGCCCTCAGCTACGCCGGCGATTCCGAGGGAGGCTTCGAGAACGTGCCGATCGCCTTCGGCACCTACGGCGCGACCGGCTTGATGACGACGACCGAGGACCTCGTGCGCTGGACGAGGAACGCCTGGGAGCTGCGCGTGGGCAGCGCCGCGATCTACGAACGGATGCTCCGGCGCGGCACGCTCGAGGACGGGACCGAAGTGAACTTCACGAACGGTCTACAGGTGCGCACGCTGCGCGGTCACGAGCTCTTCGGACATCCCGGATCCGACGCCGGCTATCGCAGCGCGGTCGTCGCCGTCCCCGACCAGCGCCTCGCGGTCGCGTTGCTCGGCAACGTCGACTCGATCGACATGTGGGGCATCCCCGACCGCGTGCTGGAGCTCTTCCTCGACGAACGCAAAGCCCCCACCGCCGTCCCGGCTGAAGGAGCGGCCTCCGATGCCGAGCCGCCGACGTCGAGTTCGACCAAGCCGGCATCCGATACCGCGCTCGGCGAGTTGGTCGGGCGCTACTACTCCCGTGAGCTGGACACGTCCTACGACCTCGAGATCGTCGACGGAGCGTTGCATGCGCGGCACATCCGCAACGGCCTCCACGAGCTCGGAGCGGTCGGCGCCGATCGGTTCGCGTGCGATCGCTGGTACCTGAACGAGCTCGCGATCGAGCGCGACGCGCTCGGCAACGCCGTCGCCTTCCGCGCCAGCTCGGCGCGCAGCCGCGGCGTGCGCTTCGTTCGACAGTAGCGCCGAGCGAACGCCGCGGCGGAGAAGCTCGACGACAATAGTCCTGACGGCGGGACGCATGCACAATCGGCGTCGAGCGCCCGCATGCAAGTCTCCCCTTCGTTCCCGAACCGCGACCGCAGCCCATCGACCGTCGACTTCGTCGGAGCCCTGACGCGCCGCGTCGACACATCGGGATTCTCGCTCGCCGAAGTCCGTGACGTCGCGGGCTTGCGCGTCGAACGACACACGCACGACGAGGGGCACTTCTGCGTCGTTCTCGACGAGGGCTATCGAGCGTCGGCGCGCGGGCTCGACGATCTTTGCGGTCGCGGGACGCTGCTCTACCACCCCGGTGGAACCACGCACGAAGACCGCTTCCTGAAGCCCGGCGGCGCGTTCCTCGTCCTCAAGCCCGCGCCCGACGATCGGCACGACCGCGAGGACATGCCGCCGACGTCGGTGGCCTTCCAAGGACCGCTGGTGCGGATCCTTTGCGAGAAGCTCGCGCTCGAAGCGCGGCGCACGGATCGCAGCTCCACGCTCGCCCTCGAGTGCCTGCACCTCGAGCTCATCGGCATCGCGACGGGCGCTGCGTCGCGCCGCCCGCGACCCAGCTGGATCGAGCGCGTGCTCGAACAACTGCGGGACGCGCGCGACGCGAACCCGACGGTCGAAGACCTCGCGTCCGTCGCCGGCGTGCACCCCGTTTCGCTCGCCCGCGCGTTTCGCCGGCACGTCGGAATGAGCCCGGGCGAAGTCCTGCGGTGGTCGCGACTCCAACGCGTCTTGCCCAAGCTGTCCGCGACCAACCAGAGCCTCGCCGACCTCGCCTTCGAAGCGGGGTTCTCCGAGCAGAGCTCGTTCACCCGCGCGTGCCGCCGATTGCTCGGCATCACGCCCGGCCGCTATCGAGAGCACATGCGAAAGCGCGTTCGCCGCGTCGAGCACTCGGCCGGGTGATGACGGGGCTTCACCGAGGGTCATGGATCCGCGCTGCCAAGGCGCGCTGACGACGCGTGTTGGTGGATACTCGGAGGAAGCGGAACGCAGGCAGCGCGGATCCAGCGCCGTTCGACGATGGCGTGAGTTTCACCACGGGCTGCTAGCCCGGATCATTCATGAGCCTTCACCGAGATCGACGCAGCTGCGCGCCATATCAACGCTTCCCTTCCTCACCGGGTTCGACGACCCGTCAAGGTCGCCTCCACGCGCTTC
>JAJDEV010000269.1 GCA_029259605.1 Planctomycetota bacterium
TGTGCGTCAGATCAGCGCTTCGCGACCGAAGCGCGTGGAGGCGACCTTGACGGGTCGTCGAACCCGGTGAGGAAGGGAAGCGTTGATATGGCGCGCAGCTGCGTCGATCTCGGTGAAGGCTCATGAAGGATCCGGGCTAGCGCGCCGTGAGCGGCGACCTGCCCGCGTGGAACGCGTTCGTCAGGTCGCCGGCGCGCGTGGGGTCGAAAGCGCCCGTGATTTGGATCGCCGACCCTCGGCCGGAGACCTTCGTGGGAGGCGCGAAGAGCTCGCCCTCGAGCAGGACCGCGAGGCTCCGGTTCGCGCTCTGGCGCGCCAGGTCGTCGAGGTCATCGCTGCGCTCATCGGTCGCGCGGAGGTAGAGCTCCGAGTCGCCCGACGATTTCATGAACACGTGCACCATCGACAGATCGCGCGCCGCGACGGCGCGCTCGGGACGATCGGGAAGCGCCAGCGCGACCGGTTCGCCGCCCTCCGCGGTCGTCGTCCACAACAGCGCCGGGTGCGGCCCACCGTCCTCGCGAGCGAGGGCGTGGAAGTTCGCGAGCGGCTCCGCCGGATGCGCCGCGCGCCAAGCGACGAAGCGCTGCCGCTCGTCGTCGAGCGTCGCGAGGCCGCGGATGTCGGCGGCGCGCGCCCCGAGCAGGATCTCGATCGAGCCCAAACCGCTGAGGTAGGAAGCGACGGCGTCACGGCGCTCGAGCGTCAGCACGTTCGTCCCGTGAACCGCGAGCGTGCGATCGCCCTGGTCGACGGTCGCGCGGAGCCCGAGGTCGAAGCCGTCGAGCCGGCGCTGCACGACGTCGCGCGCGGCGAGCAGCGCTTCGGCGTCGGTCGCGTCCGGCGCGGCCCAACCGGCGGCGCGCACGCGCGGGACGCTGACGTCGAAGTCGAGGACACCGGCCGACCGATCGACGGCGTCCACGGCTCCCCCACCTTCGCCGCACGCGGCGACCACGGCCAGAGCGACGAACGTCGCGCCGAACGCGCTGCGCCCGAACCTCACGCCGGTCGCTCTTCGCGGTAGTACGGATCCGTCGCGCTCTCCACGACCTCGAAGCGCACCGCGGCGGAGAGCGTCCGCTCGGCGGCACCGTACGCGTTCTCGGAGAGTCGGAGCCGAAGCACGAGCGTCGTATCGTCCTCGACGCGCTCCTCCAGCACGAGCGCGTGACGACGGAGCGCGGCGATGCTGCGTCCATCGGTAACCGAGACGAACGCGTCGACGACGTAGGAGCGCGCGTCGAGCCGATCGGCCACGGCGCGGTCGAGCCGGTCGAACCCCTCGCCCGTCGCCGCAGACACGTGCACGAACGGCTCGTCGCGATCCTCGCGCAGGAGATGCAGGCGGATCGGATCTTCGAGGCGGTCGAGCTTGTTGAGGACGATCAGGTCCGTCGCGCGATTCGTCAGACCGGCGAGCGTGCGCTCGACGGCCTCCATCTGATCGTGCGCGTCCGGATGCGACGCGTCGACGACGTGGATCAGCATGTCGACGTTGAGCGCCTCCTCGAGCGTCGCGTGGAACGACGCGACCAGGTGGTGCGGAAGGCGGCCGAGAAAGCCGACCGTGTCCGACAGGAGCACCGTCCGTCCATCGCGCAGGCGCCATTTGCGCGTGCGTGTGTCGAGCGTCGCGAACGGCATGTCGGCGACGAACTCGTCGCTGCCCGTCACGCGATTCAGGAGCGTCGACTTGCCCGCGTTCGTGTAGCCGACGAGCCCGACCGTGAAGGCCTCGGCGCGCGTCGACACCTGGCGCCGCTTGCGCTGCTCGATGTCGGCGAGGCGCGCCTTCAGGTCGCGGATGCGGATTCCGATCAGGCGCTTGTCGGTTTCGAGCTGCGTCTCGCCCGGACCCCGCGCCCCGATCGCGCCCTCCATGCGCTCGAGGTGGGTCCACATGCGACGCAGGCGCGGGCGCATGTATTCCATCTGCGCGAGCTCGACCTGGAGCCGCGCTTGGCGCGTCTTCGCGCGCGTCGCGAAGATGTCCAGGATCAGCTCGGAGCGATCGATGATGCGCTTGCCGAGCGCCTTCTCGAGGTTGCGCGCCTGGCCGGGCGAGAGGTCGTTGTCGACCATCACCGCGTCGGCGTCGTGGCGAGCGATCGCCTCCTTCACCTCCGCGACCTTGCCCTTGCCGAGAAGCGTCGATGCATCCGGGCTCGCGCGGCGTTGGATCAGCGGCTCGTCCTCCTCGCCGACGACGAGCGCGCCGGCGGCGCGCACCAAGCTGCACGCCTCGGACAGCGGCCCGTCGCACTCGGCGTTCTGGCCGGGAAGCAGAACGCCGCACACGAGGACTCGCTCCTGAGGCGTTCCGGTTGTTTCGGGGAGTTTCGTCATCGTGCAGGTTCAGCGTTCGCGGCGTGCGCTTCGCGACCGCCCACGTTCTCGCTCGTGTCCGTCGTTGTCGGAGCGTCCGCGACGGGATCGCGCTCGATCTCGACGTGAGAGATCATGCCGTCCTCGTATTTGGGGATGACGCGCGTGTGCGCGGCCCACGCCGCGATCGTGCTCGGGTGGTCGACGCGCAGATGCACACCGCGCGATTCCTCGCGCACGGTCGCGCCAATGCCCACGAGGCGTGCGACGGTGAGCATGTTCAAGAGCTCCCACGTCGCCGGCGTATCGGGCGCGAGTTCGCGCACGGCGCGCATCCACAGATCGATGCGCTCTCCGGCCTCGTCGAGCTGCGCGCCGTCGCGCTCGATGCCGAGCTGACGCCACATCAACGACTTCAGCGAGTACGTGACGTCCTGCATGTTCACGCGCATGCCGGCCGGGACGCCGGAGCGATCGCGCGGCGGGCGCACCTCGAACTCGTAGATGCCGCGGTCGGACACCGCGCGCGCCGCGCCCTCGCCCGCGCGCGTTCCGAGCACGACGCACTCGAGCAACGAGTTCGAGCCCATGCGGTTCGCGCCGTGCAGCCCGGAGCTGGCGCACTCCCCCACCGCCCAGAGCCCGTCGACGGTCGTCGCGCCGCGCGCATCGACCTCGAGACCGCCGATCATGTAGTGCGCGCCGGGGCGCACCGGAACGGGATCGCGCGCGATGTCGATGCCGAAGAACTGACAGATGCGACTGATGTTGGGGAAGAGCGCGTGCGGATCGCCGTCGACGTTCGAGAGGTCGAGGTACGCGTTCGTGTCACCGGTCTGCACCATGCGCTGGAACACGGCGCGGCTGACGACGTCGCGCGGCGCGAGGTCCGCATCCGCGTGGTACTCGCGCATGAAGCGCTCGCCGGCGCGGTCGCACAACACGCCGCCGGCACCGCGCACGATCTCGCTGATCAGAACGCGCGCCGCTCCCGCGATGTAGAGCATCGTCGGATGGAACTGCACGAACTCGAGGTCGCGCACGACCGCTCCCGCTCGAAAGCCGATCGCGATGCCGTCGCCCGTCGCGATGTCCGGGTTGGTCGTCTCGCGGTAGATCTGCCCGGCGCCGCCGGTCGCGAGCACGACCTGTCCGCCGGAAAACACCGAGCGCTTGCCGTCGGGCGTTTGCGCGAGCGCGCCGACCACGTGCCCGTCCGGCGCGCAGAGAAGATCGACTACGAACACGTTCTCGAAGACGGTGATGCGCGGGTGATCGTCGAGCGCACGGCGCAGCGCGCGTTGGATTTCGCGGCCCGTCGCGTCGCCGCCGGCGTGCACGATGCGCGCGTGGGAGTGTCCGCCTTCGCGTTCGAGCTCGAGCTCTCCCGTGCGTGCGCGATCGAACTTCGCGCCGACGTTCGTGAGCATCGCGACGGCCCCGGGACCGCCGCGCACGATGGACTCCACCGCTTCGCGCTCGGACAGTCCGCAGCCCACGCGCAGGGTGTCGGCGACGTGCGCGTCGAACGTGTCGTCGGAACGCAGCACGGCGGCGACGCCGCCCGCCGCGTAGGAGGTGTTCGTCTCGGTGAGCTCGCGCTTGGCGAGCACGGCAACCTCGGCCCCGGCCTCGGCACCGGCGAGCGCCGCGGCGGCTCCCGCGGCCCCGCTGCCCACGACGAGCAGGTCGAACCGGTACAGGGGGACCTGACGGGAATCGACGGAGAGCAGCCGGCTCTCGAATCCGAGTTCGAAGCGTCGTTGCAAAGAAGGAGGGGCGACCGGCGGTCGCGCCGCATTCTAGCGCGGATCGCCGCCGCGCCCGCGGCCCGAATGCCCGTCGATTCGCGCCTGGCGGCCGAATCGCGCCCCACGCGGACCGCGCTCGATGCGCGGACCCGATCGCCACGAGCGCGCGCACCTAACCCCGCGGAGGAGGAGGAGTTGAAGCGCGTCGGGCGCGCTCCACACGAGAATCTCGCGCCGAACGCCGTTTGGGTCTTGTTCGGGTCCGACCTGAACCGTAGATTCGGGTCCTGTTCGGGTCTCCGGCGTATCCGCCACCTCCACCCCCCCCCAGGCGACCGCCGGAGACCCAACCTACCGAACAAACCCCCAACCGGCCCTTGCCAGGAGGCCCCCCATGCGCACGATGACTCACCAAGCCCTGACCGCCGGATCGCCTTCCCCGCTGTCGCTCGACGCCTCGATGTTCGCCGACCGCGAGACCCCCGGGACGCGCACGCGGTCGGAGCTGTTCTCCTACGTCTTCTTCGCGGGCCTGATCGCGACGACGTTCCTGATCTAGCACGCCCGGCGGGCGAGGCACGTTGCCCCAGCCTGCGCGTCCCAACCCCAAGCCGCCCGCCCCCAACGAGCCATGGCCCGCATCCCGCTCACCCGCCGCCAGCAGGACATCCTCGGCTTCTTCGAACAGTTCGTCGAAGCGGAGGGTATCGCGCCGACGCTCGAGGAGATCGCCCAACACTTCGGGCTCAACAAGGTCACGATCTTCGGGCACGTGGCCGAGCTCGAGCGCAAGGGCGTCCTGTCGCGGGCGAAGAAGGGCATCAGCCGCGGACTGCAGCTCACCCGATCCGATGCCGAGCACCAGGATTCACGGACCCCGTCCCTGGGCACCGGGCTCCAGGTGCTCGGCACGATCGCTGCCGGCGCTCCGATCGCGACCCTCGAGGCGCCCGAGGTGCTCGCCTTCGAAGAGCTCGCACCGCGCGGCAAGGACGTCTACGTCCTCCGCGTGAAGGGCGACTCGATGATCGAAGACGCGATCTGCGACGGGGACCTCGTGGTCGTCGAGCGCCGCAGCACGCCGTACAACGGCGAGACGGTCGTCGCCGTGCTTTGCGGCGACACCGAGGAAGAAGCCACGCTCAAGCGCTTCTACCGCGAGCCCGACGGCCGCGTGCGGCTCCAACCCGCCAACGCCACGCTCGAGCCGCGCATCGTCGACGCGGTCGAGATCCGCGGCGTCGTCATCGGCGTCATTCGGCGCTTCTGATCCGCGTCACGACCGACAGCCAGCCAACCACCCGATCCCCGACGCTCTCAACGGGCGACGCGCCGCAACGGGGATGCGGGAACCCGGTGAAGGCGGGGAGCCTCGAGTCAGGTTCCCTGCTTTCGTAGACGAAGCCTTCGCTCCGGCCGTTCCCCTCAGCCCCGCGCCGGCGTGTCCGGCACATCGCGCAGGCACAGGACCGTTTGGGTGCCGAAGAGACACGACGTGCGCTTCGTTCCGTCGAGCGCGAAGACCTCGATCTCGGTCACGGTCAACGTTCGGCCGGCGCGCTTGACCCGTCCGACGGCGCGGAACGCCTCGCCCTTCGCGGGCGCGATCAGGTTGACCTTGTACTCGACGGCGAGCACGGACGCGCCCGCGGGCATCAGCGAGTAGGCCGCGTACCCGCCGGCCGAGTCGGCGATCGTGGTCGAGATGCCCGCGTGCAGGTAGCCGTGCTGCTGTGTGAGGTCCTCGCGGTACGCAAGCTCGATCTCCACCTCGCCCGGGTCGATGCGAACGAGTCGGGCGCCGATCAGCGCCATGACCTTCTGGCGCTCGAAGCTGGCTTCGATGCGCTCCTTGAAGTCGGGAATCGCGGGCTCGAACGGCGTCATGCGTCCCATCGTGCGCCACCCCGCGGCCTAGGGCCAGCGTCCGCAGCCGTGCGAACCCCGGCGCTCCTCCGAATCGCTCGAACCGTGACCCCGTTCGATGGGCAAACGGTACCGTAGATCCGCCCCCCGGACCCCATCGAGAAGGACGTCGAATGAAAGCCACGCCCCTGGTCACGCTCGCGCTGCTCGGTCTCTCGTTCTTCGGCACACGTGCGGCGCACGCGGTACCGACCCCGGCGCGCGGCAACGCGCTCTACGTCGGACCGACACAGACGTACACCACGATCCAGGCGGCAATCCTCGCGGCGTCGGCGGGCGACGTCATCCTCGTCGACCCCGGTCCGTACCCCGAGTTCATCGTCGACCGCGGCGTTTCGATCGTCGCGACGGGGACCGAGTTCGAGGTGCTGGAGTCGGCCTCCACGAACCCGGCCATCCTCATCCAAGGCATCCCCGCAACGGACCAGGTCACCATCATCGGAGCGAAGATCCAGCACGGGTCGAACTTCGACGCACCGGCGGTACGCGTCGAGAACAACGCCGGCGCGGTGCGGCTGCACCAGCTCAACGTGCGCGAAGCGTTCGACATCAACGGCACGACCGCGCACGCCGCGGTCGAGATCGTGAACACGAACACGTTCTGGGTGCACGATTCGGACGTGTGGACGAGCGTGCCGAAGCGCGCGATACGCCTGGGGAGCACGGGCCTCGACGAGACCGTCAACGCGCTCGAGGTGACGGACAGCGACGGCGTCGTCCAGAACTCGAAACTGCTGGGCTACAACGCCTACGACACCGAAACGTACGGCGGCGACGCACTGCGCGTCCTCGGAAACTCATCGGTCTGGCTGGTCGACGACTTCTACCAGTCGCCGACGGCTTCGATCCTGCGCGGCGGCGACGGAACGATCGGAGGCAACGCCGTGCAGATGTTCGCGCCGAAGAAGAACGCGGGGCGCATCACGAACTGCGGCCGCGTGCAGCTCCAACCCGGCTCCGGGACGATGCAGAACGGCGGCTCGTACTCGATCAACGGCGACTTCGGGATCACCGGTCCGTTCTCCGAGCGCTTGCCCAAGGGGTGCAACGCGTTCCAGTACGCCGAGACCTCGGTCGCGTCGTCCGCGGTGTCGATCGGGTCGACGATCCGGGTGCAGTTCCGTTCGCAGGGCGGCGGTCCGTTCCTGGCCGTCGCGAGCACGAACACGCGTTACTCGCGCGTGCTGCGCGGCTTCGACGGTCGCTCGATCCTGGACGTCTTCGCGCCCACCGTCGTGGCGTTCACGCGCGGCGTGCTCGCGCCGGCGGTCGCGCAGACCTACGACATCGCCGTTCCGTTCGACACTGCGCTGATCGGAACCCAGCTCGTGCTGCAATCGGTGACCGGCCCGATCGGCACGAACCAGGACGCGATGACGTTCGGGTCGCTCGTGGTCCTGACCCCCTAGGAATCTGCGTCACAGGTCGCGGAGCGTGTAAGAACGACCCCGCGCATGGGCACATTCGAGTGTGG